>CAMBKF010000002.1 GCA_945868085.1 uncultured Oscillibacter sp. | reverse complement strand
GAGCAAAAGTCAGCGTGGGATTATTGATGTGGTATCTTTATCTAAGTGAACCCCCGCTCTCCCACTTGCTGATGGTCTTATTGGACAGGTTCCGCCTTTCCGCCACCGCCTACTGGGTATAGCCCCGGGCCTTGCGCAGAGCCGAGAGAAAATCGCCGATCTTCATTGCGTCCATATGAAATTCTCCTTTCGTTTCGGTAAGGCCACTATACCCGGCGCAGACAGTTTTGGGAACGCACGGGTCGCAGAATTTGTCTGCGCTGCGTGGAATTGGCATTTTGAGGGGCATACGGATTGCCACAGCCAGTTTGCAGACTGGCTTCGCAATGACACATTACAAGACATGCGGTGGGGAATTGGCGGCGGGGTGAGGGCACCCCGCCCTACGAAAGTTTACAAGAGGTACGTCCGTTATCTGGCGGGGCGATGTGGGCATCGCCCCCCCTACAAAAGGGTGAGAGGTGCACTGCAAACCTGGTCGGGGGTATTACGGATCGCTGCACCGGTGACAGTTTTTTTGTGTGAAAAGGCGGGAGAAGTGACTCTCCCGCCTTTTGGTTATGTATTGGCTTACTTGCTCAGATACTCGTCGATGGACTTGGCGCCCAGCTTGCCGGCGCCCATGGCCAGGATGACGGTGGCAGCGCCGGTGACGGCATCGCCGCCGGCATACACGCCCTCACGGGAGGTGAGGCCGTCCTCATTGACGATGATGCAACCCTTCTTGTTCACCTCCAGGCCCTTGGTAGTGGCCTTGATGAGGGGGTTGGGGGTGGTGCCCAGGGACATGATGACGGCATCCACGGAAAGCTCGAACTCGCTGCCCTTCTTCTCCACGGGACGGCGGCGGCCGGAGGCATCCGGCTCACCCAGCTCCATCTCGATGCAGGTCATGGACTTGACGCAGTCCTGCTCGTCGCCATTGATCTGGACGGGGTTATTGAGGGTCTTGAAGATGACGCCCTCCTCGATGGCGTGCTCCACCTCCTCGTGACGGGCGGGGAGCTCCTCCATACCGCGGCGGTACACCACATACACCTCGGCGCCCAGGCGCTTGGAGCAGCGGGCAGCGTCCATAGCCACGTTGCCGCCGCCGACCACGGCCACCTTCTTGCCCTTGAGGTCCATGATGGGGGTGTCGGAGTCGGGCTTATAGGCCTTCATCAGATTGATACGGGTGAGGAACTCATTGGCGGAGTATACGCCCTTGAGGTTCTCGCCGGGGATGTGCATGAACATGGGCAGGCCCGCGCCGGAGCCCACGAACACGGCCTCGAAGCCGTTCTCCTCCAGCAGCTCGTCGATGGTAATGGTGCGGCCCACAACGATGTTGGTCTCCACCTTCACGCCCATGGCCTTGAGGCCATCCACTTCCTTCTGCACGATGGTCTTGGGCAGACGGAACTCGGGAATGCCGTACACCAGCACGCCGCCGGCCAGGTGCAGTGCCTCGTACACGGTGACGTCATAGCCCTTCTTGGCCAGGTCGCCGGCGCAGGTGAGGCCGGCAGGGCCGGAACCCACCACCGCCACCTTATGGCCGTTGGACTGGGGCTTTTCGGGAGCCTCAGTGCTGTGGGCGTTGTGCCAGTCGGCCACGAAGCGCTCCAGACGGCCGATGCCCACGGCCTCGCCCTTCTTGCCCCGGACGCAGTGCATCTCGCACTGGCTCTCCTGGGGGCAGACACGGCCGCACACGGCAGGCAGGGAGCTGGTCTGATGGATCACCTGATAGGCGCCCTCATAGTCCCTTTCCACGATCTTCTGAATGAACTCGGGGATGCGGACGTTCACGGGGCAGCCGTTAACGCAGGGGTGGGCCTTGCAGTTGAGGCACCGGGCCGCCTCGTCCAGAGCCTGCTCCTCGGTGTAGCCCAGGGCCACCTCCAGGAAGTTATGATTGCGGACGTTGGGGTCCTGAGAAGGCATAGGATTCTTATCCTGACGCATATTCACAGCCATGTTACTTTACCTCCTTCTTAAAGAGGTTGCAGACCTCTTCGTGCTTGTGTACTTCGAAGTCGTGATACATCTGGTTGCGCTTGACAGCCAGGTCCCAGTCCACCTTCTGGCCGTCGAAGTCGGGGCCGTCCACGCAGGCGAACTTGGTCTCGCCGCCAACGGTCAGGCGGCAGCCGCCGCACATGCCGGTGCCGTCGATCATGATGGGGCTCATGGACACGGTGGTGGGCATGCCGTAGGGCGCGGTGGTCTTGCAGACGAACTTCATCATGACCATGGGGCCGATGGCGAAGATCTCATCATACACGTTGCCCGCGTCCAGCAGCTCCTTCAGCGCCTCGGTGACCAGACCCTTCTGCCCATAGGAGCCGTCGTCGGTGCAGACCTTCAGGACGGAGGAAACGGCCTTGAACTTATCCTCCAGGATCACCACGTCCTTGCTCTTAAAGCCCACCACGGCGTGGACCTCGGCACCGCAGTCGTGGAACTTCTTCAGCACGGGATACGCGATGGCGCAGCCGACGCCGCCGCCCACCACGCAGACCTTCTTCTTGCCCTCGGTCTCGGTGGGCTTGCCCAGGGGGCCGACGAAGTCGTGCAGGCAGTCGCCCTGCTCCTTGTGGCTGAGCTTTTCCGTGGTGGCGCCCACGGTCTGCACGATGATGGTGACGGTGCCCTTCTCCCGATCATAGTCATGGATGGTGATGGGGATACGCTCGCCGTTTTCATCCACGCGCAGGATGATGAACTGGCCCGGCTGGGCCTTCTTAGCCACCATGGGAGCCTCGATCTCGTACAGGATCACGGTCGGCTTCAAGGCTGTTTTCGTAACAATGCGATACATACGTTATCTTCCTTCCTCATTGAGTTCTTTTGGAAAAATGCTGTCTTGCTTGCCGGAAGTTTGTTCCAAAGCTTATTTTAACATTAAATTTCCGTCCCGTCAATTGTTCCGCGCAACATCTCCCGCGGGAATCGTCACCTTTCGGCCCTCGATCCGTACCTCGCCGCCGTCGCGCATTTTTTTCAGCTCCCGCATCATGGCGCTGCGGTCGGTGGATATGTAGTCCGCCAGGGCGCTGAGGGAGAAGGGCAGGGTGAAGCTGCCGCCGTTTTTGGCCTGCTGCAGGGAAAAATAGCACAGCAGCTTATCCCGGATGCTGCGGCGGCTGAGCACCTCCACCCGCTCGGACAGGGCCGACGCCTTTTCGCTGATGAGGTGGAACATATTCTCGATCATGCGGTTGTGATGGCCGCAGTTTTTTTCGCACCGGTTCTCCAGCTTTTCCTCCGGAAAAAACCACACGCAGCAGGGCTTTTCGCATGTCACATCCACACTGTCGCCCAGCACGTTGCGGAACATGAGCATCTCTCCGAACACGCCCCCGGGCTGCAGATGCTCCAGAATGGTACGGTCCCCCCGCTGGTCCACCCGCTCCACAATGGCCGATCCTGTGGCCAGCACGCCGATGGTGCGGCGGCCGGAATCAAAGTCGTAGATCAGCTCCTCGGGCTTAAAGCACCGCTCCTGCACGCCGAAGCACTCGTATATGCGCCGGCACTCCTCCGCCGAGATCCCGTCAAATACCGGTGTCTGCGGAATGGTCATAGTCCGCCTCCCTTTCCGGGCTGTCCGCGCCGCAGCGCAGGCCCTTTTTATCTCTCTTATGGCCGATGATGACGTATACGATGACATATACCACGCCGCCCCACACCAGGCCTGCCACCAGGTCGATGAAGGCGTGCTGCTTCACCAGCAGCGTGGACGCCGCAATGATGGTAAACCACACGGTGCCGATGATCTGCCATACACGCTTCAGCTTCGGCGAGTGCCACATGGCGGAGATGGCCGCCACCACACCCAGCACATGGACGCTGGGGAACACATTGGCATTGTTATCGGCGGCCCAGGTCTTCTGCAGGATCCAGGTGCAGAGATTCTCCCGGGGCAGCACCGCCGGGCGCAGATCCTGGCCATTGGGCACGATGAAGCAGAAGATGGTGGCGGTGGTATAAGCAATGGCGATGAACCACATGTACCGCCGGAAGCTCTCCGGGTCCTTCACAATGAAAAACACGCCCAGCACGAACAGCAGGATGCTCCAGCTGTCATAAGGGATGACAAAATATTCACAGAAAGGGATATAGTTGTCAATGGCGGTCTGGGTGGCCCAGTAATTGTCGGTGACTACATGCTCCACAGTGAAGTACATGGCCAGGTACACCGGCAGGTACAGCCCCCACCACATATGGGGATGGGTCTTGATGAATTGCTTGATCTTTTGCATGAATATCCTCCGTTACATTCCTCAAGGGTATCTTGGCTATTATACCATATTTTCTGCCGGACGCCATAGGGCAGATGCAATTGTCACTATTTTTTAACAATTTCTCCGCCCGCGGCCCTTGCGCAGCAGGTACAAGTTATATTATACTGTTGCTATATGTCAAATTTTGAGGAGGACGCAGTATGCTGCTGAAACGAGAGGATAAAGAAAACCGCCAGGTGGTGCTGACCATCCAGGTAGAGCAGGACGCCTGGGAAAAGGCCCTGGAAGACGCTTACGCGCAGAGCAAGTCTCTGTTTAAAAAAGAGGACGGCTCCCTGCCCACCCGGCAGGAGATGGAGGAAAAGCACGGGGCGGACGTGTTCTATCAGGACGCGGTGAACAGCACCTTCCCCGTGGCCCTGGTGGAGGCCGTGCGCCAGGAGGACATCAGCGTGGCCGGCGCCCCGCAGCTGAGCGTGGAGGCCATCGGTCCCGAGGGCTATGTATTCACCGCCCTGATCGACCTGTATCCGGAGGTGAAGCTGGGCCAGTACAAGGGGCTCTCCGCCCCCCGGCCCCAGGTGAAGCTGTCCGATGACGACGTCACCGCCGCCATTGAAGAATATCTGCAGAGCCACCTCACCGAGGAGCACCCGGAAAAGGCCTCCATGGGCGACGAGGTGGTGCTGGACTTTGAGGGCTTTGTAAACGGCGTCCCCTTTGAGGGGGGCAAGGCTGAGGCATATCCCCTGCTGCTGGGCAGCGGCTACTTTATCCCCGGGTTTGAGGAGCAGGTGGCCGGCATGACTGTGGGTGACGAGCGGGACATCCCCGTCACCTTCCCCACCCAGTACACCCCGGAGCTGGCAGGCAAGGACGCGGTGTTCCACATCAAGGTCCACAAGATCACCCGCCGGGTAAAGCCCACTATGGGTGACGAATTTGCCAAGGCCCAGGGGTTCGAAGATGCCTCCGCCCTGCGCCGGAGCATTATGGAGCAGGCCGTGCGCAATAAGCAGCAGGAGGCCGCCGACGCCTACGCCGACGCTCTGGTGCAGCAGGTCATCGAGGGCATGGAGGTGGAGATCCCGGAGCGGATGGTCACCTGCCAGCTGGACGGACTCATGCACGACCTGGAGCAGCAGCTGATGCAGCAGGGCGCCACCATGGACGCCTATCTGGAAATGGCCGGCATCACCCGGGACGACCTGCGCCGCCAGGCAGAAGCCAGCGCCCGGGCCTCCGTGGAGTTTGAGCTGGCCATGACGGAGATCGCCCGGCTGGAGGACATCCGCTTCACCGATGCGGAGCTGGAGGAGAAATACACCCAGATGTCCGCCCTCTACGGCATGACCCCGGAGCAGCTGAAGCAGAACCTGCCCATAGAGCGTCTGACCCACGACCTGCGCCTGGCCCGGGCCCGGGCCATTGTGGTGGACAGCGCCAAGCCCATCTGACACAACAAGTAAAAAACGGAGGAGCCCTAGGGCTCCTCCGTTTTTTTATGACATTTCCTTCTTCCCCGGGGTGAGCTTGCGCTTGTTGCCCTGCTCATCCACGATCCAGGTATTATCCAGCTCCCGGCGGAGATTACCCATGATGCTGTTCAGGTACTCCTGCCGCAGGGCGGCCCGCTCCTCGGTCTCCTCCGGGGTCAGGCCCTGGGGGGTCTTGGCCTTGTGGGCCAGCTCGTTGATCCGGTCTATTTTCTTCTGTTCCATAGAATCGCTCCTTATATAAATCGTTTCATCGTAATGCCCGTGCGGCCTTTGCGGCTCTGTCCGCCCACTTCTGCCAGACAGCACTTGCCCAGGCCCCGGACCGTCAGCACATCCCCCTGCTCCACCGGCAGATCCGGCTTGGTGCAGGGCATCCAGTTCACCTCCGCCTTGCCGCTGCGGATCAGCTCCGCCGCCGCGCTGCGGCTGATGGAAAAACCCGCGGCGACCACGCTGTCCAGCCGCAGGGAGGCCACGGTGTCCCGAATCAGCTTCACCGGCTGCTCCGGCACGGCGATCTCCGCCAGGCCGATCTCCTCCACGCGCAGATGCACCCGGCCCGCCTGTTTCCATTCCTGCAGGAGGAAATCCGCCACGCTGCTGCCCACCAGTACATCCGCCCAGTGGGGCGACACCAGAATGTCCCCCACCTTCTCCCGCGTCAGGCCCAGGCCCATGAGGCTGCCCAAAAAATCCCGATGGGTGGGATGGTCCGTCTCGTAGAACCGGCACCGCAGGCACCGCACCGCTGTTTCGTCCGGCCCGCCCATCCAGTCCGGCAAAAAGTGCATTTGCCGGCGCTGGGCGCCCTCATATCCGCCCCAGATGGCAAATCCTTCCCGGGCACCCAAGGACTGCATGAGCTGCCCGGCCAGAACCTGCTCGTGGGGGGAGAGAAATCCGCTCACCTCCGGCACATTCCGGCTGCGGCAGCGCTCCCAGCCGTCCCACAGACGGCCCAGCAGCACCCGCTCCTCCGCCGAGGCGGAGAGTTTATCCAAAAGCTCCCTGCGGTTCAAAAACATTCCTCCCGTACTTTTCGGTAAAAACGCCCTGCCAGAGCAGGGCGTTTTATTATTATGGTTACCAGACCAGGACCTCAATGGTGAGCGTCTGTCCCTCCACCGAGGCGGTGATAGTGGCCTTTCCGGAGGAAACCGCCGTTACCACACCCGAGGCATCCACGGTGGCGATCTTTGAATCCGAGGAGCTCCAGGTGACGGTGGCATCCGTCCCGTCCACCTCCAGGGGAACCGTTTCCCCAACATTGCAGGAGAACTCTCCGCTCGTACCATAAATGGACTGCAGCGTCAGGTCCTTCCCGGTGGGAGTATCCGGCGTGACAGGCGTGTCGGGGGTATCCGGCGCAACGGGGTCCGGCTGATCCACCGCCGCCGTCACAGTGACGCGGCAGGTGGCTGTGCTGTCCGCCGCCGAGGCCGTTATCACAGCGCTGCCGGTGCTCACCGCCTGCACGGTGCCGTCCGCCGTCACGGTGGCTATCTTCTCATCGCTGCTGGAGAAGGACACCTTATCCGCGCCGGTCGCCGTAAGCGCAAAGCTGCTGCCCACGGTGAGCTCCACGCTGGTTTTATTCATGGTCAGTACGGTGGGCTCGGGGGTGGGGGCATCCTTCCCGCCGGTGAAAAACGCGGCGATCTGACTGCCGAATATGGTGTAGGCCGCCAGACCCAGCACCAGCACCAGGCACACGATCACCACGCCGCCGCCCACCTTGGGCTTGGCCCGGCCGCCGCCGGTGCGGCGCCCGGCATTTTTCACGGGTTTGTTGCTGTGGCGTTCTTCATCCTCTTGGCAGAAGGGGCAGGTTTTATATGTATCGGAGAACATCTCTCCGCATTTAGGACATTTCAAAAGGTGCATTGCTGATCCTCCCTTAGATTTACATAATTATATTATACGGTTTCCCTCTCTGCGTCAACTGAAAAACATGGAAATTCATCCTTTTTTTACATTGTTCCTTGCTTTTGTCCACTCAATTTTCTATAATAGAATAAAATGTATGGAACCGGAGGACCATCGCCTATGAATACCATGATCATCGGCATCGCCGGGGGCACCGGCAGCGGCAAAACCACCCTGACGGACCACCTGGCCGCCCACTTCGGCCCGGCCATCAGTGTGGTGCATCACGACAACTACTACAAACGTCAGGACGTCCCCTTTGAGGTGCGCTGCCAGCAGAACTACGACCATCCCGATGCCTTCGACACGGATCTGATGGTCCAGCAGCTGAAGGAGCTGAAGGCCGGCCGCGCCATCCGCTGCCCCGTGTACTCCTATGCCGACCACAACCGCACCGATGAGACAGTGCTCATCCGGCCCGCTCCGGTGATCATCGTGGAGGGCATCCTCATTTTCCACGATCCCCGGCTGCGGGAGCTGATGGACATCCGCATTTTTGTGGAGACCGATGCCGACGTGCGCATCCTGCGCCGGGCTCTGCGGGATGTGGAGGAGCGAGGCCGATCCATGCAGTCCATTGTGCAGCAGTATCTCACCACCGTCAAGCCCATGCATGAGCAGTTTGTGGAACCCACACGGAAGTATGCCGACATCGTGGTGCTGGAGGGTGGACACAACCTGGTGGCCCTGGATCTCATCATGCAGCGCATTGCCGGGCACATTGCCGAAAATCCGCCGGAGGCTGCGACATGAGCGGCGGCAAGGTCCTTCGATACTTTTTGGCGGGGCTGTGCATAGCCCTGGCGGCGTTCTTCCTGCTGCCCCTGGTCATCGGCGCCCACCATATCGGGATATTTTTCCCGGCGGCGGTGCTGGGCATCCTGGCGTGGATGCTCCTGTGCCCCCGGAAGCTCAAGGAACTGCTCACCGGTAAGGGCCGCGTTCTGTGGCGCAGTCTGCTGGCGCTTTTTGCCGCGGGACTGCTGTGCGTGGCCGTGATCCTGGGGCTGATGGTGCGCCAGGCGGTGGACCGGCCCGAAGCCGGGGAGCCCTGCACGGTGCTGGTGCTGGGGTGTGAGGTCCGAGGCCTGCGGCCCAGCAAGATGCTGGCCGCCCGCATCGACAGCGCCTACGATTACCTCACCGCCAACCCCGAGGCCGTGTGCGTGGCCTGCGGCGGCATGGCCGACGACGAGATCATCACCGAGGCCCGGTGCATCCGGGACGAGCTGGTGCGCCGGGGCATCGACCCGGGGCGGATCTATCTGGAAGAAAAGTCCCTGAACACCCGGCAGAACATCGCCTATGCCGCAGACATCATCCGGACAAACGGCCTGCCCACGGAGGTGGCCGTGGCCAGCGACAATTTCCATCAGCTCCGGGCGGCCATATATGCCTGCAGCAGCGGCCTGGAGGCCCGGTCCCTGGGCTGCCGGTCCTACTGGCTTTTGGGCCCCGGTTACTGGGCCCGGGAGGTCATTGCCGTGGCCGCCGCCTGGGCCTTTGGGCGGTAAATTGATAGCGCTCCGTATATTTTTTGTCAATTCATACAAATAGGAATCAAAAAACAAATGGCTGACCATAGTCAGCCATTTGTTTTTGTTTCAGAAGGAAAAAACCACACCCACCACGGCCGAAGCCAGGATGAACAGAATGGGGTGCAGCCCCTTGGTGGGCTTTACCCACCGGGTGAGCACCAACAGCACCGCCGCCAGAGCCACGGCCTTCCAGTTGACCAGGGCCAGGCCCGCAGCGCCGCTGTTGAGCAGGGCCACCGCCGCCACGCTGAGGCCCGCCGCCGCCACCATGGCCGCCGAGGCCGGGCGCAGGCCATAGAACACGCTCTGGACGATGCGGCTGTCACGGAAGCTGCGCAGGAAGGCTGCAATAATCAGAATGACGATGATGGACGGCGTTATCAGGCCGATGGTGGCGATGACCGCTCCCAGAACGCCCCCCACCTGGAAACCCACATAGGTAGCCATATTCACGCCGATGGGCCCCGGAGTGGACTCGGACACCGCCAGCATATCGGCGATTTGAGCGGTGGTGAACCAGTCCGGGTGCCGGGCGGACATATCATAGAGGAAGGGCAGGGTGGCCATGCCGCCGCCGACGGCAAACAGGCCGGTCTTAAAATACTCGTAAAACAGCAGCAGATAGGTCATTTCTTCTCCCTCCCCTTCACGGCCTGGAGCACCACGCCCGCCAGGCCCGCCGCCACCACATAGAGGATAGGCGACACATCTATCACCAGGGACAAAACCAGGATCACCCCGAAAATACCCCAGCACCAGGCATCCTTCATAGCGCCCTTCACCAGCTTCAGCACGGCGTTGAAGATCAGCACGCACACGCACACCCGGATGCCCGCAAAGGCGTGCTGCACCCACGCCAGGTGCGCATAGGCCGTGATGACCTTCGCCAGGGCGGAAATAATGACCAGGGACGGGAACACCACGCCTAAGGTAGCTACAATGCCGCCGGCGATCCCGGCATATTTTTGCCCCACAAAGGTGGCGGTATTCACGGCAATAACGCCGGGGGTACACTGGCCGATGGCAAAATAATCCGTCAGCTCCTCATCGGTGGCCCAGCCCTTTTTCTCCACCACCTCACGCTGCAGGATGGGCAGCATGGCATAGCCCCCGCCAAAGGTCATGACGCCCACCTTGGCAAAGGTCCAGAATAGTGTCCATAGCTTCTTCATCATGTTTCATCACTCCGTATATCCGTATAATCCACGCACCGACACCTCGCCGCTGCGCACCGTTTCCTCTGTCCCGTCCCGGTGGCGCACCACCAGGCCATATTGCTCGTCTACAGCCAAAGCCTGTACCTGCTCCCGGCTCTCTCCCCGGATCAGCTGCACCGTGCGGCCGATGCTCAGGCAGGCCGAGCGGTAATCCGCCAGCCATTTTTCCGGAGCAAACAGCACCTCCCGGCGCAGGAGGTCCATCTCCTCCAGCAGGGCAGCCGCCAGCTGCGCCCGGCACACGTTTTTACCCAGAGCCAGGTCCAGGGATGTGGCGATGTCCGCCACCTCGCCGCCGAAATCCTCCGGCCGCTGGTGGACATTGATGCCGATACCCACCACCACATGGGACACATGGCCGCTCTCCCCCTCCAGGGCCATCTCCGTAAGGATACCCGCAAGCTTCCGGCCGGAGAGCACCAGGTCATTGGGCCACTTGATCTGCACCTCCGCGCCCGTCACCCGGCGGATGGCCCGGCAGGCAGCCACGGCGCTGAGGGCCGTCAGAGGCAGGAGCTTTTCCGGAGCGCAGTCGGGCCGCCACAGAATGGAGAAAAACAGGCCCTTCCCCGCCGGGGACTGGAAGCTGCGGCCCCGGCGGCCACGGCCCGCCGTCTGGCAGTCTGCCACCACCACCGTGCCGTCAGGAGCGCCCTCCAGGGCCAGGCGGCGGCAGGCGGAGTTAGTGGAGTCCACACTCTCCAGCACCTGCCAGTTTTCCCGCTGCCCTGTCAGATAATGCGCCAGCGTATCCTGCCGCAGCAGATCCGGGCTCTGCAGCAGCCGGTAGCCCTTGCCCGTGCGGGCCTCGATGTCATAGCCCTGGCGGCGCAGCGCCTCCACCGCCTTCCACACGGCGGCCCGGCTGATGCCGATGTCCCGGCTCAATTCTTCCCCGGATCGGTATTCTCCCTCTGCCGCCTGCAAGGCGGCGCATACGCGCTGCCGGCTCATACCCACTGCCTCCGTTCCAAATGATACCATAGTGTACCACCGTAATCTAAAATTGTAAACCAAATTTGCATTAAAGGATTGACAAGCTTTCACTTTTCCTATATTGTAAACTCAAGTTCTGCCAAACGAGGTTTACAACTATGAGTCAAAAGACGAAAATGCTGGCCCGAACGGCTCTGCTGGCGGCCCTGACGGCCATCGGGGCTTTCATCAAGATCCCTCTGGGCGTGTCCTCCATCACCCTGCAATTTTTCTTCACGGCCATGGCCGGGTGCCTGCTGGGGCCTGTGTGGGGCGCGGCCAGTCAGGGGGTGTATGTGCTGCTGGGTCTGGTGGGCCTGCCCATTTTTACCTTGGGCGGGGGCTTCGGCTATGTGTTCCAGCCCACCTTTGGATTTCTGCTGGGGCTCATTCCCTCGGCATGGGTCATGGGCCTTATTACAAAGAAAAGCCGCCGTCCCCTGCGCATTATTTTAGCCTGCGTGGTGGGCCTGGCGGTGCTCTACGCCGTTGGGCTGCCATACATGGCGCTGATCCTCAACGGCTACATGGGCAAAGGCTGGAGCTTTGGGCGGCTGCTGCGGGACGGCATGCTCCTGTTCCTCCCGGGGGACGCCTTGAAGATCGCCGTGGCGGCGATACTGTTCCCCCGTCTTTCGGTGGTTTTTGACAAAAATCGCTGAGCCGTCTCCGAAAATAATTGGTTTTACTTCTAATTGCCTTTGGCGCCTCCCCGCCGTATAATAGGCGAGATGAAATTTGAAGGGAGGCAACGACATGACTTTTTCCACTGCCAAAAAGAAATGCCCGACTGTTGCCGCCACTGTTTTTATTTCTATATTTCCTTTTTGACCGGTATTTTTACCGGTCAATTTTTTTGCCCGTTTACAATTAAAATGTAAATATAACAAAGGAGGAGTTCAAAATGAACAAGAAACACAATTTGGGCAACGACCCTGTCTACGACGCCCGGACCCTGGGGGTACCCCGGATGCTGCTGCTGGGCCTGCAGCACCTGTTTGCCATGTTCGGCGCTACGGTGCTGGTGCCCATTCTGGTGCAGAACTACGGCCTGCCGCTCTCCATCCAGACAACGCTCCTGTTCGCGGGTCTGGGCACGCTGCTGTTCCATGTGTGCACCAAGTTTAAGGTGCCTGCCTTCCTGGGTTCCTCCTTCGCCTTCCTGGGCGGCTTTGAGGCCGTAGCCAAGCTGGATGTGGGCAAGTTCGCCACCATGAGCGGCGAGGAAAAGCTCCCCTACGCCCTGGGCGGCATCGTCATCGCCGGCGCGCTGTACCTGGTGCTGGCCCTGCTGTTCAAGCTGGTGGGCGCTCAGAAGGTCATGCGCTTCTTTCCCCCCATCGTCACCGGCCCCATCATCATCCTCATCGGCCTGAACCTCTCCGGCACCGCCATCTCCAACGCCTCCACCTGCTGGTGGCTGGCCCTGGTAGCCATCGCCATCATCATCGTGGCCAACATCTGGGGCAAGGGCATGGTGAAGATCATCCCCATCCTGCTGGGTGTGGTGGGCAGCTACATCGTGGCCCTCATCGCCGGCCAGGTGGACTTCACCGAGGTAGGCAAGGCCGACTTTGTGGGCCTGCAGCAGTTTGTCATCGCCAAGTTTGACCTGACCTCCATCCTGGTCATGGCTCCCATCGCCATCGCCGCCATGATGGAGCACATCGGCGATGTGTCCGCCATCTCCTCCACCACCGGCAAGAACTTCATCGCCGATCCCGGCCTGCACCGCACCCTCCTGGGCGACGGCCTGGCCACGGCGGTAGCCGGTATGTTCGGCGGCCCTGCCAACACCACCTACGGCGAAAACACCGGCGTTCTGGCCCTGAGCAAGGTCTATGATCCCCGGGTCATCCGGCTGGCAGCCCTGTATGCCATCATCCTCTCCTTCTCCCCCAAGTTTGATGCCCTGGTCAACTCCATCCCCACGGCTATCGTGGGCGGCGTCAGCTTCGTGCTGTACGGTATGATCTCCGCCGTGGGCGTGCGCAACGTGGTGGAGAACAAGGTGGATCTCACCAAGTCCCGGAACCTCATCATCGCGGCGGTGATCTTCGTCAGCGGCCTGGGCTTCAGCTCCACCGGCGGCATCACCTTCACCGTGGGCGGCGCGGACATCACCCTCACGGGCCTGGCCATCGCGGCCCTGTGCGGCGTGATCCTCAACGCCATCCTCCCCGGCAACGACTACAAGTTCGGCGTCGATCCCCAGGGCGACAAGTCCGCCGACCTGGGCAGCTACTAAGAAATAGAATCGATTTGCAGAAACATACAGGAGACGGCAGACGCCGTCTCCTGTTTTTTTGCGGGAACCCCACGCGAAGGGACACACGGCAAGGGGTGCGGTGGTTGACGGCGGGGTGAAGGCACCCCGCCCTACAAACGGTTTCGGTAAATGTGTGTAGGAGGCGGCGTGCCCTCACGCCGCCGCGATGGTGCTGCGGGTGTCGGTGGAAACGGGCGGGGCAGAACCCCGCCCCTACACATAACAAGGAGCACCTGCGGGCGGGCCGATGTGGGCATCGGCCCCTACGGGTTTTCTTTTTCCTCACAAAAAGTCCGAGCGCCCCATAAGGGGCGCTCGGTGGTGTTTCCAATTTGCTTCTTACTTCTTGGCCTTGCTGTCCACCACATCCCGGAGGAGGGCAGTAAAGTCATCCATGGACATGGCGCCCAGATCGCCGTCGGAGCGGTGCCGGGGAGACACGGTGCCGTTTTCCATGTCCCGGTCGCCCACCACCACCATGTAGGGCACCTTTTCCATCTGCGCGTCGCGGATCTTCTTGCCGATCTTCTCGTTGCGGTAGTCCACCTCCGCCCGGAAGCCCTGGCTCTCCAGAGTCTTGGCGGCGTCGGCGCAGTAGTCGGCGGCGCGGTCGGTGACAGGCAGGAAGCGCACCTGCTCGGGAGCCATCCAGGTGGGCAGAGCGCCGGCGTACTCCTCAATGAGGTAGGCCAGGGTGCGCTCGTAGCAGCCCAGGGAGGTGCGATGGATGATATACGGCAGAGCCTTCTCGCCGTTTTCATCGATATAGTACATGCCGAAGCGCTGGGCCAGGAGCATATCGATCTGGATGGTGACCAGGGTGTCCTCCTTGCCGAAGACGTTCTTATACTGAATGTCCAGCTTGGGGCCGTAGAAGGCGGCCTCGTCGATGCCGATCTCGTACTTCACGTCCAGGTCATCCAGGATCTGACCCATGACGCGCTGGGCCTCGTCCCACTGCTCCTTGGTGCCCTCGTACTTATTGTTGGGGTTGGCAGGATCCCACTGGGAGAAGCGGAAGGTACACTTATCCAGCAGGCCCACAGTGCCCAGGCAGTACTTGGCCAGCTCCAGGCAGCCCTTGAACTCCTCCTCCAGCTGATCCGGGCGCAGGATCAGGTGGCCCTCGGAAATAGTGAACTGGCGGACGCGGATGAGGCCGTGCATCTCGCCGGAATCCTCATTGCGGAACAGGGTGGAGGTCTCGCCCAGGCGCATGGGCAGGTCGCGGTAGGACCGCTGGCGGTTCAGATACACCTGATACTGGAAGGGACAGGTCATAGGCCGCAGGGCGAAGCACTCCTTGGTCTCGTCGTGGGGATCGCCCAGGACGAACATGCCGTCCAGATAATGATCCCAGTGGCCGGAGATCTTATACAGCTCACGCTTGGCCATGAGGGGGGTCTTGGTCAGCAGGTAGCCCCGCTTCTGCTCGGTGTCCTCCACCCAGCGCTGCAGCAGCTGGATGACCCGGGCGCCCTTGGGCAGCAAAATGGGCAGGCCCTGGCCGATATAGTCCACGGTGGTGAAATACTCCAGGTCACGGCCCAGCTTATTGTGGTCGCGCTTGAGGGCCTCCTCCCGCTGCTTCAGGTACTCGTCCAGCTCCTCCTTCTTGGGGAAAGCAACGGCGTAGATACGCTGGAGCATCTTGCGGTTGCTGTCGCCCCGCCAGTAGGCGCCGCAGCACTGGGTCAGCTTGATGGCGTTGCCCTTGATGCGGCCGGTGGAGTCCAGGTGGGGGCCGGCGCACAGGTCCACGAACTCGCCCTGCTTATAAAAAGAGATGTGGGCATCGGCGGGCAGGTCGTTGATGAGCTCCACCTTGTAGGGCTCGTCCTTCTCCTGCATGTAGGCGATGGCCTCGGCCCGGGGCAGCTCAAAGCGCTCCAGCTTCAGCTTTTCCTTGCAGATCTTGCGCATCTCTGCTTCCAGGGCATCCAGATGCTCCTGGGTGAAGTTGAAGGGGGCATCAAAGTCGTAGTAAAAGCCGCCCTCGATGCTGGGGCCGATGGCCAGCTTCACCTCCGGGTACAGGCGCTTGACGGCCTGGGCCAGCACGTGGGAGCAGGTGTGCCAATAGGTCCTGCGGTAGTCCTTGTTTTCAAAGGTGTAGATGTTTTCTTCGCTCATGGTCATGTTCTCCTTTCTTGGGGTGACAAAAAACCTCACCCCTGACAAATTTCAGGGGTGAGGTAAAATCTTTTACTCCACGGTTCCACCCTGCTTACGGAAATGCTCCGTCGCTCGTGTCCTCTGTAACGGGAGGCCCCGTTCCGCTCCTCACGGACAGCTCGGGAGTGGTACCGATCCGTCTTCACCGCGGGGCGCTTTCAGCCGGGGCGCTCCTCTCTTTGGCGGCGGGGGTCAGATCTCTTCTCCGTCCACGCATTTTCTTGATTACAGCATATTATAAGCACCTTTTCCCGGCTTGTCAACGGACAATTTGCAAATTTTTCTCCCGCAGGATCTCCTCCGCCCTGTCCACCACCATGGCCCGGGGCGCTATGGCCAGCAGCTTCTCCCGGCCCCGGAAGCCCCAGCTCACGCCGATAAAGTTCATGGTGCAGTTCTGCGCGGTCTGAATGTCCACCTCGCTGTCGCCCACATAGATGGCACCATCCCGGGAGCAGCCCAACTCTTTCAGAGCATGAAGCACCAGGTCCGGCGCGGGCTTAGGGGGCAGATCGTCCCGCTGGCCGAAGGCCGGCACCCCGGGGAAGAATCTTTCGGCCAGGGCCCTGGTGGTGGGGTCGGGCTTATTGGAGACAATGGCCACCCGTACCCCGGCTTTCTGCAGCTTTTTCAGCATCTCCGGGATGCCGGGATAGGGGCGGGTCTTTACGCAGTTGTGGGCCTGATACCAGGCCTTATACTCCGCCAGCAGGGCGGCAAATTCCGCCTCCCCCACTGTGTCCGGCAGGGCCCGGCGCATGAGCTTTCCCGCACCGTTTCCAACAAATGCGCGCACTTCCTCCAGCGTCCGGGCCGGGTAGCCGTGGGCCGTGAGCACATGGTTCACGGAGTCGCGCATATCCTCTAGTGTGTCCAGCAGGGTGCCGTCCATGTCAAACAGCACGGCCCGGGCCCGGGGCTTTCTGCGCAGCCCCGGCAGGTGCGGCAGCAGGATGCTGCCCAGTATCAGCACGATGCCCACATAGCCCAGGGGCTCCACCCGCTCGCGAAGCAGGACCGCCCCGAAAATAGTGGCAAAGGCCGGGCTCAGGGCGCAGAACAGGCTGGCGCGGCCCGCATCGATGCGGCTTTGGGCCACCGGCTGCAGGGTGTAGCCAAACCCGGTACACACCACCGCCAGAGCGGCGATGATGCCCCATTCGCTGCCGGTCTGGGGCAGCCGGGGCGCCTCAAAGAGGAAGGAGGCAATGAGGGCAAACAGGCCCAAAAAGCCCACCTCCAGCACGCCCAGGGCAAAGCCGTCCGCCTGGTGGCTGGTGCGGTCAATGGCGATGATGCCCACGGCGTACAAAAACGCCGACAGCAGCGCGATGCACTCTCCGATGCCCATATGAAAGCCTCCGCCTCCGCCTGTCAGCAGCGCCACGCCGCCCACGGCAATGGCGGCGCACAGAAGGCTCATGGCCTTGGGCCGGGTGCGATGCAGAGCCGACTCCAGCAGCGGCACGATGATGATGGCCAGGTTTTCCAGCAGGGACACCGTGCCGGAGTTCACCGTCCGCAGCGCCAGCATCTCGCAGCTCATCACGCCGAAAAAGATGAAGCCCACCAGGGCCCCGCCCAGAACCGTGCGGCGGTCCAGCTTTCCCACCACCTTTTTGCCGAACAGGGCAAACAGCAGGAGAAATGCCAGCAAAAACCGCACCGCCAGGATATTGAAGGCCGTCATGGTGCCCAGGCCCACTTTGCTGAACACAAAAGAGGTGCTGCGGGCAATGATGACCGCCGCCATCAGCACCTCCGCTTTTCTCTCGGACATTTTTATACCTCCCCGGTATCGGGTGATTTGCCCCAGTATTATATACCGCCCCGCGGCGCAAAGTAAACCCCATTTTTTCTTTTCACGCCTTTTTTCGTCCCCTTTCGCGCCAAAATACGCGTTGAAAAGGCGCGCTGCCTGTGCTATACTGATGAAAAATCTCCGGGAGGTGCGGCATGGAGCGGATCCTGGCCTATTTGGGCTCCTACAAGTTCATTTTCAGCGTCTGCATCGTGGCCGCAGCTCTGGTGTGCTGGCTGCTGCTGCGGCACCTGATCCACCGCTTCACGGAGAAGATCACCGCCGCCAGCGCCCTGTCCGGCCGCCGCCAGACCTACCTGGCCCTGGCGCTGAACTCCGTGCGGGGGCTGCTGGTGCTGCTGGCGCTGATTCTGGTCCTGCAGGTCCACGGGGTGAACGTCTCCTCCCTGGTGGCCGGCCTGGGCATCATCGGCGCCATTGTGGGCCTGGCGCTGCAGGACATGCTGAAGGATGTCATCATGGGCACCAACATCCTCACCGGAGAATATTTCGCCGTGGGGGACGTGATCAAATACGGCGACCTCACCGGCGAGGTGGTGCAGTTTTCCCTGCGCGCCACCAAGATTCGGGAGCTGGCTACAAACAACATCGTCACCGTTTCCAACCGGAATATCTTTGAGGCGACGAAGGTCAGTGACGAACTGTTTATCACCGTCCCCACCTCCTATGAGGATGATCCTGCGGCTGTGGAGGCGTTTCTCAAGACCTTGGCGGAGGAGGTCAAGGGCCTGGAGGGCGTGGAGGACTGCGGCATGCTTGGCCTGTCCAATTTGGGGGACTCCTCGGTGGAGTATCTGCTGCGCATTGTCGCGCCGCCCACCATTCACAGCGCCGTGCGCCGCCGGGTGCTGTGGCTGATCCGCCACCGGTTTGCGGAAAAGGGCTTCGCCATCCCCTACCCCCAGATGGACGTACACACGGATTGAATTTTATATAAGCAAAAAAGCAGGCCCGTGGGCCTGCTTTTTTGCTGCCGAAGCAGAATCGGGCGGCGGGACCGTCTTTGTCCCGCCGCCCGGCATACATTTATTTATTCGGCGGCAGCCGCCAGCATCGCCGCGGCGGCGGCCTGCCCCACCCGGCGGAAGGACTCCTCCGGCAGGAAAACCTCCATCCTCTCTCCGGCCTTTGCAAGCTCCTCCCGGCAGGCATTCGCCAGGCACTCGCCGCCGGCACCGCTGATGACCCGGCCCAAAAGCAGCACATTCTCGCACCCCAGCAGCCGCCGATACCAGGGCAGGGTCTGTCCCAGCATGCGGCCCAGGGTGGAAAAAGCCGCTAAAGCCCGGCCGTCGCCGGCTTCAGCTTGATCCTGCACCCAGCGCAGCTTCTGCGCCGGGGTGTCCCCCTCCGGGGCAAGGCCCTTTTGGGCGGCCAGGCGGATCACACCCTCCTGGGAGAAATACCGCTCCCCCACGCCCCGGTCCCCGGACCAGGGATCCACAGGGGCGGCGGGATGCAGATCCACCGGTAGAAACGCCAGCTCATTGAGCCAGCCGGTGATGTTTCCGCCGCCGTCCACATAGCCCCCCGCCTGGCTGGTGCCCATGGCGATGCCCAGGAGCTTCCGCCGCCCCAGGCTCACGGCCCCGGCCAGGGCCGCCACGTCGCCATCGTTGCACACGGCGCAGGGAACGTCCCCGCAGACCTCCCGCACCGCCCGGCGCAGAAGGTCCCTACCGCAGCGGTCAAACTCCCCGGCCGGCACCCCCATAAACAGGCTGGACCGGCGAATTTCCCCGTCTATGACCACCCCGGCGGTGGAAATGCCCACGGCATCCACCCGGGGCAGGTGCTCCTTAGCCGAGCGCAAAGCCGCGGTGATACCCTCATAGTGATAGCGCAGATCCCCGGCCGTCTTCGGCTGCCAGACCACTTCCTCTGTATAAACGGTCTTCCCGTCTATCACCGCTGCGGCCTTGCGGTCGCTGCCGCCCAGGTCGATGCCGATGCGGCAGCCCACCGCACTGGCAGACACGGGGCGCGCGGTCTCCCGCGCCGCCGGCAGATCCGGCCGCAGCTCCACCCGGAAGGGCGTTCCATAGATGCCGGACATAAAGTCCCGGTCAAAAGCTCTCCCGCCGCCCGGGCCATAGGCCCCCTGCAGCCAGCGGAAAACCGAATCGTCCTCTGTCACCAGCGTGCAGCCGCCCTGGAGCCACAGGGCCGTTTTCACCAGCAGCTGCGTGTATTTTTCGTCCGCCGCCTGCTGCTCCTGCGCCCGGTGCAGCTTCAGGGAAAGGTGCGTGCAGCCCCCGGGCCGCAGCACCGCCACCGTGGCCCGGCGGTCCGCCGTGGCTTCGTGGCGGCGCACAAAGTCGAAAATGGGCCGAAACTCAGTCTCCATCGGTGACGACGCCGGTCAGGTCCACGCTCTTGCCGTCCCGCCACAGGCGCTCCAGGCCGTAAAATTCCCGGGCCTCGCCGCTGAACACATGCACGGCGATGCAGCCGTAGTCCAGCAGCACCCAGGTGCCGCCCCGGTAGCCCTCCCGGTGCAGGGGCTCCTCGCCGGCCTGCTCCGTGAGCACCTTTTCCACGTTGTCGACTAAGGCGTTAATTTGCGTGTTGGACGAGCCGGTACACAGCACAAAATAATCCGCCAGGGTGGTCAGGTCCGCGATCTCCAGCACCTGGATCTCCCGGCCCTTCTTCTCCGACAGCGCCTGGGCCGCCAGCAGCGCCAGTTCTTTGGGTGTTTTATTCATTCTATCGTTCCTCCGATCTCTCGTTGTATATAGCTTAGAGCCTCCTGCGTGTGGGGATGTACCGGGCTGCCGTAGCCCTGCAGCTCCCGGATGGAATCCGCCAGAGCCCGGCACAGGCCCCGATCCAGGTCCTCATGCACCGCCGCACGCAGCTCCTCCACCCCGGGGAAGCTGCGGCTGGGCTCAATATAGTCCGCCAGATAGATGATCTTCTCCAGCAGAGTCATGTCCGCCTTGCCGGTGGTGTGGTAGTAAATGGCGTTGTAAATTTCATCTGAAACGCCAAATCGGTCCCGGGCCACCGCCGCACCGGTCTTGGAGTGGAGCAGCTTGAGGTACGTCCGCTCCATCTCGTCCAGCGGGATGCCGTAGTGCCGGCAGAGGGAGAGCTGCTGGGGAAGGTCCAGCTTCTTGGTGCAGTCGTGGAGCAGGGCGGCGATCCGGGCCGCCGTCACATCCCCGCCATATTTCTCCGCCAAAAAAGCCGCCTCCTGCTCCGTGCCCAGGACATGGGGCATACGCTTGGGCTTTAAATAGCTCAGGGCGATGGGCCGCAGCTCCTCAGGGGTGAGATGCTTCAGATCCGCCGCCGTGCCGTACAGCCCCTTGCGCAGGATGTACCCGTACACCGGCTCGGTGAGATATGCCCGGCCCCGGCCCCGTGAAAGCTCCTCCCGCAGCTGCGTGGAGGACACCTCAATGACCTCCGGATTCATCACCACGGCCACCCGGGCCGAAAATGCCTTCTCCAGCTTTTCCTTCTGCCGGGCAAAGGCCGCCGCCTCGTCCGCCGTCCGGCGGCTGAACACCGCCAGGGTGGCCAGGCGGCAGATCTCCTCCGGCCGGCGCCAGGTCTCAAAGGAGAGGAACATATCCGACCCCACGAGGAAGAACAGCTCATCTTCCGGGTACTGCTCCCGCAGCGCCGCCAGGGTGTCGCAGGTGTAACTGGCCCCCTGCCGCCGCAGCTCCAGGTCCGTCACCTCCGCCGGGACCGGCAGCTCCCCGGTGCAAAGCCGCGCCATTTCCAGCCTGTCCTCCGCCCCGGCGCTGCCCGCAGGCAGGGGCTTGTGGGGCGGGATGGCGTCCGGCACCAGCAGAAGCTTATCCAGGGCAAGCTGCCTGGCCGCCGCCGCGGCCGCCGTCAGGTGTCCCCGGTGGATGGGGTTGAAGGTGCCGCCGTAAATTCCGATCCGCATGGTCACACGCTCCGGCGGGGCGCCTTCACCAGGTCGATCCGGCGCTTGGTCTTATCGTGCTGCATGCGGTACAGGACGAATTTGTTTCCGATGACCTGCACCACTTCGCTGCGGGTGGCCACCTTCAGCTCCTCGGCAGCCTCCCGGGCGGTGAGCATGGAGTTCTCCAGCACCTTGCCCTTGATGAGCTCCCGGGCCTCCAGGGCATCGTCCGCCTGTTTCACCAGGTTGTCGCTGATGCCGTCCTTGCCTATATGAATGATGGTGTCCAGGGTGGAGGCCAGGCCCCGCAGCTGGGCACGCTGCTTGCTTGTCAGTTCCATATCAGTTCTTCTCCAAATACTCTTTTAATTTCACCGCAAAGGCCCGCAGGGCATTGCCCCGGTGGCTGATGGCGTTTTTCTCCTCGGCTGTCAGCTGGGCAAAGGTCTTGCGCAGACTCGGCACAAAGAACACCGGGTCGTAGCCGAAGCCGCCGTTGCCCATAGGGGCGTAAGCGATGGTGCCCGGGCATTCGCCCTCCGCCGTCAGCTCTGTGCCGTCGGGAAACAGGCACACCACCGAGGTATGGAAGTGGGCCGCCCGGGTCATGGACCCCCGCATATTCTGCAGCAGCAGGCGGCAGCGGGCCGCGTCGTCATCCAGCCCGCCGTACCGGGCGGAGTATACCCCCGGGGCGCCGTTCAGGGCGTCCACGCACAGGCCGCTGTCGTCGGCGATGGCCGGCAGACCGCTGGCCTCCATGACGGCTTTCGCCTTGATGCGGGCATTATCCGTGAAGGTCTCGCCGTTTTCCTCCGGTTCCAGGGAAAGGCCCAGGTCCGACTGGAGCACTACCTCCACGCCCAGTTCCCCTAAGATCTTCTGCATTTCATCTAGTTTTCCCTTGTTGTGGGATGCCAATACGAATTTCATCGTGCCGCCTCCTTTATCGCTCCAAAATCTCCCGCTGCTTTTCCATCAGCTCCCGGATGCCCTTGGCGCACAGGCGCACCAGCTCCTGCTGCTCCGAGAGGGTAAAGCTCCGGCCCTCGCCGGTGCCCTGGATCTCAATGAGCTCGCCCTTTTCGTTCATAACGCAGTTCAGATCCACCTGGGCCCGGCTGTCCTCGCTGTAGGGCAGGTCCAGCATGGGCACCTCGTCAATGATGCCCGCGCTCACTGCCGCCACCTGGTGGATGATGGGGTCTTTCGTCACCTTGCCCTCTTTCAGCAGCTTGCGGCAGGCCAGGGCCAGGGCCACAAAGCCGCCGGTAACGGAGGCGGTGCGGGTGCCGCCGTCCCCCTGCAGGACATCGCAGTCTATGGTAATGGTCCGCTCCCCCAGGGCCGCCATATCCACCGCTGCCCGGAGGCTGCGGCCGATGAGCCGCTGGATCTCCGCGCTGCGGCCGGAGAGCTTCAGCTTGTCAATATCCCGGCGGGAGCGCTCCCGGTTGGCCCGGGGCAGCATGGAATACTCCGCCGTCACCCAGCCGTAGCCCTCCGCCACATGGGGCGGCGTTTTCTCCTCCACCGAGGCGTTGCACAGCACCACCGTGTCGCCGCAGCGGATCAGCACGCTGCCCTCGGCAAATTTTATATAGTCCTTGGTCAGCTCCACGGGGCGAAGCTGGTCAAAGGCCCGTCCGTCTGCTCTGGTCATAGTCTCTCCCCCTGTTAAAACAGATCGTTTACAAATTCCACCGGGTCAAAGGGCTTCAGATCGTCGATGCCCTCGCCCACGCCTACGAATTTCACCGGCACGCCCAGCTCCCTTGCGATGGCGATGACGATGCCGCCCTTGGCGGTGCCGTCCAGCTTTGTGAGCACGATGCCCGTGAGGCCCGCCGTCTCCTTGAAGCTCCGGGCCTGGATGAGCCCGTTCTGGCCGGTGGTGGCGTCCAACACCAGCAGCGTCTCCTTGCCCGCCTCCGGCAGCTCCCGGTCGATGATCTTGCGAAGCTTGGCCAGCTCGTTCATCAGATTCTGCTTGTTGTGCAGGCGGCCCGCGGTGTCGCACAGGACCACATCTATATTCCGGGCCTTGGCGGCCTGCAGCGCGTCAAAAAGCACCGCCCCGGGGTCGGCCCCCTCGTGCTGGCGCACGATGGGCACGTCCGCCCGCTTGGCCCAGATCTCCAGCTGGTCGGCGGCAGCGGCCCGGAAGGTATCCGCCGCGCAGAGCAGGACCTTCTTGCCCTCCCCCTTCAGGCGGTTGGCCAGCTTGCCGATGGAGGTGGTCTTGCCCACGCCGTTGACGCCGATGACCAGGATCACCGTGGGGCTCTTGGCGGTGTCCAGGGCCGCTTCGCCCACGGAGAGCTTCTGCAGCAAAATTTTCCGCAGCTCCGCCTTCACCTGCTCCGGGTCCTTCATGTCGTAGCTGAATACGGCGTTGCGCAGGGACTGCACCGACTCGGCGGCGATGTTCACTCCCACATCCGCCAGGATCAGGGATTCCTCCAGGTTGTCAAAAAATTCGTCGTCCAGCTTTTCCCAGTTCACATCGCCGAACCAGGCCTGCTTGAGCTTGCTGAAAATACCCATATCGCTGCCTCCTGTTCAAGATTATAAATGTATACCGCTTTCACGGCGGCGTGAGGGCACGCCGTCCTGCGCAGTGATTTCAAATTCTTCGTAAGGGTAACCCTCGCGGTCGCCCGCCGGCCCACGCACCGCACTCCCCGCAGCGCATCCGTAGGGGCGGACGTCTCTGTCCGCCCGCCGGGTCATGCACCGACTTCTTGTCATCCGTAGGGGCGGGGTTCTACCCCGCCCACAGGATGGGCAGAGCCCCTCCCCTACGCACCACAAGATACCCTTTCGTCGTAGGGCGGGGTGACCACACCCCTCCGCCCGGTCTTGCACCGCACTTCATGTAAAAGCCATGTCATTGCGAAGCCAGTGCGCACACTGGCTGTGGCCATCCGTTTTTCCTCACTTGATCTTCATTTCCTTGCTCAGCTCATTGAGGTTGGCCGTGAGCACCGTGGAAACGCCCCGCTCCTGCATGGTAATACCATAGAGCACGTCCGCCTCCTCCATAGTGCCGCGGCGGTGGGTGATGACGATGAACTGGGTCTTCCCCGCGATGCGCCGCATATAGCGGGCATAACGCACCACGTTGGATTCGTCCAGGGCCGCCTCGATCTCGTCCATGACGCAGAACGGCGTGGGATGCACCTTCAAAATGGCGAAATACAGGGCGATGGCCACAAAGGCCTTCTCGCCGCCGGAGAGCAGCGACAGGGTCTTCAGCTGCTTGCCCGGGGGCTGGGCCTTGATCTCAATGCCGCAGCGGAGGATGTCGTTCTCGTCCTCCAGTTCCAGGGTAGCCCGGCCGCCGCCGAACAGCTCCAGGAAGGTCTCCTGGAAGCTCTGCTTGAGTATCTCAAACTGGGTGGCGAAGATCTCCGTCATCTGCTTGGTGATCTCCTCGATGATGCCCAGCAGCTCCTCCTTGGCCTTTTCCACATCATTGCGCTGGTCGGAGAGGTAGGTATAGCGGGTGTTCACCCGGTCAAACTCCTCAATGGCGCCGATGTTGATGGGCCCCAGGCCCTTGATCTCCCGATTCAGCTCGCCGATGCGCCGGGTGGCCTTGGGCACGCTCTCCAGCTCGATGCGCAGGGCCTGGGCGTCGCTGTGGCTCAGTTCGTACCGCTCCCACAGCTTATCCAGGATCTGCTTTTCCTCCAGAGCGCTGCCGTTTAATTTGCCCTCCAGGCGGGCCACCTCCCGCTCGCAGTTGAGGAGGGTGTCGTTGCAGGTGCGGCTGAGCCGATCCGTCTGGCTGCGCTGGGTCTCCAGGGCCATCTTCTCCTCCGAGAGCTTCTGCAGGGCCTGGCGCTGCTCCTGGATGCCGCCGCGCAGCTCCTGGGCCGCCTGCAGCTGCCGCTCCTCCTCGGCCCGGGCCTGAGCCATGGCCTGCTCCATTTGCGCGCGCAGGCTCTCCCGGTCGGTGTGCTCGCCCTCCAGGCTCTCCCGCAGCCGGGACAGGTCCTCCATGCTGCGCCGGGCGCTCTCGCCCTCGGCGGAAAGCGCCGCCTGCCGGGACTTTTTCTCCGTCAGCCGGTCCGTCATTTCGCCCAGGCCCTGCTGGGCGGTCTCCTGCCGGCGCTGCAGCCGGTCTATCTCCTCCCGGGTGGCTTTCACCCGATCCTCATAGTCCGCGATGGTCCGGCGGATGGTATCCATCCGCCCGGCGTCATCGGTGCTGCGCTTTTGCAGGTTCTCCCGCTGGATGCGCAGGCTCTCCTGCTGCTGCTCCAGGCTCTCTATGAGCACGTCAAAGTGATTTTTGCGGCCCTCCAGGGTCAGCACCTGGTCATTGGCCTGGCGCTGCTGATCCTTGGCCACCTCCAGCTCGTACTGGGCCTTCTGCAGCTCCCGGTTGGCGCTCTCGGCCAGGAGGACGGCGTCCTGGAGCTGGGAGCGGATCTTTTTCAGCTTCTTGTGCAGCTGCTCCAGCTCCCCGGACCGGGACAGGATGCCCGCGTTGCGGCTGACGCTGCCGCCGGTCATGGAACCGCCGGCGTTGATGACCTGGCCGTCCAGCGTGACGATGCGGAAGCGGTTGTCGTGGCGCTTGGCCATTTGGATGCCGCAGTCCAGGTCCTCCACCACCACGGTGGTGCCCAGCAGGTTCTCGATGACGCTGCCATAGCGCCCCTCACAGCGTACCAGTTCCGAGGCAACGCCCACGAAGCCGTATTCGTTTTCCAGCCCGTTTTCCCGGAGGCTCCGGCCCCGGATGGTATCCAGGGGCAGGAAGGTAGCCCGGCCGCCGTCCCGCTGCTTTAGCAGGCCGATGGCGTTTTTGCCGTCGTTTTTCGTGTCCACCACAATGTGCTGCAGGGCGCCGCCCAGGGCGATCTCAATGGCCACGCTGCAGTCCTTGTCGGTGTGGATGAGGTTGCCCACGGGACCGTGGATGCCCGAGAGCGTCCGGGCCTCGGCGGCCCGCATGACGATCTTCACCGCCTTGGAAAAGCCCTCGTACTCCTTCTCCATTTCGCTGAGCAGACGGATGCGGTCGGAAAGGGTCTTTTCCTGCAAGGAAAGCTGATTTTTCTGCTCCAGGCTCTCCTTGGCCCGGCGCTGGCGGCCCTCCATTTTCAGGCTGTGGCCGCCGATGACGTTGGATGCGGCCTGTTCCTCCTCCCGGGCGGACAGCAGCTCTTTTTCGTTTTGTGCGGCCTCCCGGCGGGTCTGGGCCAGCTTCTCGTCGCTTTGGGTCAGCTCCTCCGTCAGCTCCGCCGTGCGCTGGGCGATCTCGTCCGCCCCGGCGGTGATGGCGGACAGCTCCGCCTGGGCCTGGGCCGCCCCGGCTACCTCCTGGGCCTCCCGGCGGCGCAGCTGCTCCAGCTGGGCCGCCGCGGCCGCTGCCGCGTCGGTGCTGCCGCGCATTTCTTCGCAGAGGGCTTCCACTTCATTTTCCAGAGTCCGGGCGGAGGCGTCTATTTCCTCCATGCGGCGGGCCAGGGCCTGCATCTGCTCGTGCAGAGACTCCGTGCGGCTGCGGCTCTCGCTCATCTCCCGGTCCATACGCTCAATGGTCTCGGCATGGTGGCCGGCCGTGGTCCGGGCCACGGCGGCGGCGGACTCATGCTCGCCGATGGCGCTCTCCAGGGCCGAGATCCGGCTGCGCTTTTCCTCGGCGGCGCAATCGTTTTCATGGAGCAGGCGGGAGCATTCCTCCGCCTGGGCATATACCCGGTCCAGCTCATCCTGGGCTTTTTTCTGGTCGGCCTGGGCAGTCTCAAAATCCGTCTGCAGCTTCAGCCGGTCCGCCTTCAGCTTCTGCAGGTTTTCCAGCCAGACGCTGATCTCCAGCGTCCGCAATTCATCCCGGAGCACCAGGTATTTCTTGGCCGTCTCCGCCTGCTTGCGCAGGGGCTCCACCTGCATCTCCAGCTCCGCGATCTTGTCGTTGATGCGCACCAGGTTCTCCTCCGTGCGCTGGAGCTTCCGCTCGGACTCCTCCTTGCGGTGGCGGTACTTGCTGATGCCCGCCGCCTCCTCGAATACCTCCCGCCTGTCGTCGCTGCGGACGGAGAGGATCTCGTCGATCTTGCCCTGGCCGATGATGGAATAGCCCTCCCGGCCCATGCCGGTGTCCATGAACAGCTCATTCACGTCCTTGAGCCGCACGGACTGGCGGTTGATATAATACTCAGACTCCCCGCTGCGGTAATAGCGGCGGGTCACCGCCACCTCCGCCTCGTCGCGGTTGAAGATGTGCTCGGTATTGTCAATGACCAGCGTCACCTGGGCAAAGCCCATGGCCCGGCGCTTTTCGGTGCCGCCGAAGATCACATCCTCCATCTTGGCGCCCCGGAGCTGGCGGCTGTTCTGTTCGCCCATGACCCAGCGGATGGCGTCGGAGATATTGGACTTGCCGGACCCGTTGGGGCCCACGATGGCGGTGATGTCCTCGCCGAAATTCAGCACGGTCTTATCCGGAAAGCTTTTGAAGCCCTGGATTTCCAAAGCCTTTAAGTACACGCAGTTCACCTCGATTCAAAAATGGCATACTTTAACTAAATAATTGTAGCAGAAAGCGCCGCCGTTTTCAAGGCTAAAATAACTGCCCCAAAACCCGGCAAAATAAAAGCCACACTTGACATTTTCCGCCCGTGTGGTAATAAATATAGCAAGAGCGCTGCGACAAGCGGTTGGCTCTACAGTTATCGATTAGCTGAGACAAATCTCAGAAAACCGTCACTTGGCAGAGTGACGGTTTTCTTTTTTGATCTGTTTCCGGATACTTATAAAGCAAGCGGAGGAGCCCCGTAAAGCTCCTCCGCCTGCTTATTTTTTTATTCTTTTCCCGCCGACAGGGCCCGGGTGGCGTTGAGCACCGCCAGCACCATCACGCCCACATCCGCGCCGATAGCCAGCCACATGTTGGCAATGCCGATGGCGCCCAGCACCAGGCACACTGCCTTCACCGCCAGGGCAAATACGATGTTCTCGTACACGATGCGCAGGGTCCGCCGGGAGATGCGCATGGCCAGGGCGATCTTGGCCGGGTCGTCGTCCATGAGCACCACATCCGCCGCCTCGATGGCCGCGTCGCTGCCCAGAGCGCCCATGGCGATGCCGATGTCGGCCCGGGCCAGCACAGGGGCGTCATTGATGCCGTCGCCCACGAAGGCCAGGAGCTGGCCCTCCTTCCGCTCTTTCAGCAGCCGCTCCACCTGCCGGACCTTATCCGCCGGCAGCAGCTGGCTGTGTACCTCGTCCACGCCCAGCTGGGATGCCACCTGCTGCGCCGCCGCGTCCGCGTCGCCGGTGAGCATAACGGTCTTTTCGATGCCCTCCGCCTTCAGGCCCCGGATGGCCTGGGCCGCGTGGTCCTTCACCACATCGCCCAGGAGGATCCACCCGGCATATACGCCGTCCACGGCTACATACACCACGGTGCCGGCCTTCTGGGGTTCTGCGGGCTGGATGCCCAGCTTTTCCATGAGCCGCCGGTTGCCCACGGCCACAGCGTGGCCGCTGACCTGTGCCGTCAGGCCGAAGCCGCCCAGCTCCTCCACATCCGTCACCTGGTCGGTGTCCACCTGGCCGCCCCAGGCGGTCTTCAGGCTCTGACTGATGGGATGCTTGGAGTAGCACTCCGCCTGGGCCGCCCAGCCCAGCAGGGTCTGTGCGTCCATGCCCTCCGGTGCCGTCTCCAGCACCTGGAAAACGCCCTTGGTGAGGGTGCCGGTCTTGTCGAACACCACGCAGCTGGTCTTTGCCAGGGCCTCCAGATAGTTGCTGCCCTTGACCAAAATCCCCTTGGCGGACGCGCCGCCGATGCCGCCGAAGAAGCTCAGGGGAATGCAGATGACCAACGCGCAGGGGCAGCTGATGACCAGGAAGGTCAGGGCTCTTGTGATCCAGTCGCCCCACATAGGCGCGTCGCCCATGATAAGCCGCACCACCGGCGGCAGCACCGCCAGAGCCAGGGCACTGTAACACACAGCGGGGGTATAGATGCGGGCGAACTTGGTGATGAAGTTCTCCGCCCTGGCCTTTTTCATGCTGGAGTTTTCCACCAGGTCCAGGATCTTGGCCACGGTGGAGTCGCCGAACTCCTTGGTAGTCCGGATATGCAGCAGGCCGCTGAGATTCACGCAGCTGGAGAGCACCTCGTCCCCGGTCTTCACCTGCCGGGGCAGGCTCTCGCCGGTGAGGGCGCTGGTGTTCACGGTGGCCTCGCCCTCCGTCACCACGCCGTCAATGGGGATGCGCTCGCCGGGCTGCACCACGATAATAGTGCCCACCTCCACATCGTCCGGGTCCACCTTTTCCAGGGCCCCGTCCGTCTCGATGTTGGCATAGTCCGGGCGGATGTCCATCAGGTCGGAGATGCTGCGGCGGCTCTTGCCCACAGCGTAGCTCTGGAACAGCTCGCCGATCTGATAGAACACCATAACGGCGCAGCCCTCCCGCCAGTCGCCCAGGGCCATAGCGCCCACGGTGGCCACGGCCATGAGGAAGTTCTCGTCGAACACCTGGCCCCGGAAGATGCCCTTCACGGCCTTGAGCAGGATGTCATAGCCCACGATGAAATACGGAATGAGGTACAGCACGCCCTCCAGCCAGCCGGTGAGGGGGGATACCCACAATCCGATCACCAGCACCGCCGACACGATGATCCGGATGAGATTGGTTTTTTGCTTCTTCGTCACGGCTTTTACGCCTCCTTACAGTGTTTCCGGCTCCCAAAAAAGCCTTGCAGAGTTTGCCACCCGCAGGCGGCAAAAATTTGGGATGATTTTCCCCCGCGACATGTGCGTGGGAAAAGTTGCAGGGGACGATGCCCACATCGTCCCGCCGCGAATCCAGTTTGCAGTCCTGCGCAGGGGCGGGTTTCAGCCCCGCCCGCTGCACCGATTTTCCTGCTTATCCGTAGGGCGGGGTGCCCTCACCCCGCCGCCCGGTCCTGCGCATAGCTTTTACAGATAGATCTCGCAGTCGTCCTCTACCTTCTTGCAGTTCTTCAGCACCTGCTGCATCACGGCATCCACGTCGGCGCCCTCGGCAAATTCCACCTTCATCTTCTGGGTCATGAAGCTGACGGTGGCGGTGGCCACGCCCTCGGTCTTCTGAGCAGCCTGTTCCATCTTGTCGGCGCAGGCGGCGCAGTCTACTTCGATCTTGTAAGTCTTTTTCATGGTTATTTCTCCTTTCATCAGTCGCCCAAATGCTCCATGCCCAGCTTCAGGATGGAGCGGACATGGTCGTCATCCAGTGCGTAAAACACGGTCTTGCCTTCCCGGCGGAACTTCACCAGCTTGTTGTTTTTCAGAATGCGCAGCTGGTGGCTCACGGCACTCTGGGTCATGCCCAGGAGCCGGGCGATGTCGTACACGCACAGCTCCGCGCCGAACAGCACATACAGAATTTTAATGCGGGTGGAGTCGCCGAACACCTTATATAATTCTGCCAGGTCGTACAGGTCATCCTCGTCGGGCATCTGCCGCCGCACGGTCTCCACGCCGTTCTCGTCCAGGCACAGAAAATCCTGCTCCGGATTCTTTTCCATCTGCTCCATGTCGGCCTCCTCAAGTGTTCATGTGAATAATTGCTCATACGTTTGTTGTTTGTATACTACACCCACCCGCAGCCGGTGTCAACCCCTTTTTGAAAATTTTTCGCGCATTTTTTTACGCTCCTCTTAATTTCCCATAGAAGTTTCCCGCCGGTTTAGGAATATTGGTGATTGCTTTTGAAAAAATATGTGATATACTATTTTGTACAAATGGATGACTATGCCCTGCGCATTTTGCAGCGGCTGACGGCAGAGAGGCTCTGCCTCCTTATATACACCTCACGAAAGGGGCACTTATGAATCAGTATCTTATTCGCGGCGGTCGGCCGCTTTTTGGTGAAATAACCATCAGCGGCGCAAAGAACGCCGCCGTTGCCATCATTCCCGCCGCCCTGCTGGTGGACGGCATCTGCCGCATTGAAAACATCCCGCAGATCAGCGACGTTACGCTGCTGCTGAACATTCTGGAGGAGCTGGGCGCCCGGGTCCGTGTGCTGAACCGCCACGCCGTGGAGCTGGACTGCCACGCCATCCGCTCCACCCACCCGTCCTATGAGCTGGCCCGCCGCATCCGCGCCTCTTACTATCTCATCGGCGCTCTGCTGGGCCGCTTTGGGGAGGCCACCGTGGCCATGCCCGGCGGCTGCGACTTCGGTGTGCGGCCCATCGACCAGCACATCAAGGGCTTCTGCGCCATGGGCGCGGAGGTAAAGGTGGAGAGCGGCTTCATCCAGGCCAGCGCCAAGTCCGGCCGTCTCACCGGCACTACCGTGTATCTGGACGTGGTGTCCGTGGGCGCCACCATGAATATCATGATGGCCGCCGTGCTGGCCCAGGGCAACACCGTCATTGAAAACGCCGCCAAGGAGCCGCACATTGTGGACCTGGCCAACTTCCTCAATTCCATGGGCGCCGACGTCAAGGGCGCCGGCACCGACACCATCAAGATCCGGGGTGTGGATCGTCTGGCCGGGGGCAGCTATGGCATCATTCCCGACCAGATCGAGGCCGGCACCTACATGGCCGCCGTGGCCGCCGCAGGCGGCCAGGTGCTCATCAGGAACGTGATCCCCAAGCACCTGGACTGCATCAGCGCCAAGCTGGTGGAGATGGGCGTTTACATTGAGGACCGGGGCGACGCCGTGCTGGTGCGCCGCAGCGGCCCCCTGCAGAAGACCAACGTAAAGACCATGCCCTACCCGGGCTTCCCCACGGATATGCAGCCCCAGATCGCCGCGGTGCTGTCCACGGCCCAGGGCACCAGCATCGTCAATGAAAACGTTTGGAACAGCCGCTTTAAGTATATCGACGAATTAAAGCGCATGGGCGCCAACATCCAGGCCGACGGCCATGTGGCCGTTATCGAGGGTGTGGAGCATCTCCAGGGCGCACCGGTGCAGGCCTGCGACCTGCGGGCAGGCGCCGCCATGGTCATCGCCGGCCTGTGCGCCCAGGGCGTGACGGAGCTGAGCCAGGTGCAGTTCATTGAGCGCGGCTACGAGGACCTGGTGGGCAAGCTCCGGGCCGTTGGGGCCGACATCCGCGTGGTGGACGCGCCGGACATCGCCGAGCAGAAGGAAGCACATATCGGCTGATACAATGCCGCCAAAGCAGCGTCTGCCGCGTAGGGCCGCCAGAGGGCGGCCGGCGTGGTGGCGCTGTTTTTATCACCCGGCAGGGCTCCCCCACCGCGCTTCTTATAATGTGTCTCCGGTGCGGCAATCCGTAATACCCAAAATCACAAGCGAGGTCTGACATTTGATCACCATACATACTCTGGCCAGCGGGTCCGAGGGCAACGCCGCCCTGGTCTGCGCCGGCGATGTTCATATTCTGGTGGACGCGGGCATCTCCGCCCGGCGCATCGAGACCGCCCTGCGGTCTCTTGACCGGCCGCCCCAGGCCCTGTCCGCCGTTTTCATCACCCATACCCATTCCGACCACACCGCCGGCCTGCGGGTGCTGCTGAAGCATACGGGCGCCCCCGTATTTGCCTCCCCCGCCGTGTGCGCCGCCCTGCTGCGGCAGATACCGGACATCTCCCCTCTGCTGCGGCCCCTGTGCCCCGGGGACGCGCGGGATTTCGGCCCCCTGACCGTGACAGCCTTCGCCACCTCCCATGATGCCCCGGGCAGCATGGATTATCGCTTTGACTGCGGCGGCGCTTCCGCCGGGATCCTGACAGACACGGGCTATGTAACGCCGGAGGCCGAGACGGCCCTGGCCGGGGTGGAGCTGCTGCTGCTGGAGAGCAATCACGATGTGGAGTGGCTGCAAAGCGGCCCCTATCCCTACCCCCTGAAGCAGCGGATATTAGGCGACCGAGGCCACCTGTCCAACGACGCGGCGGCGGAGTTCGCCTGCCGCATGGCGGGCCGCGGCACCCGGCAGTTCGTCCTGGTGCATTTAAGCAAGGAAAACAACACCCCGGTCCGGGCCCTGGACACCGTGGGCTATGCCCTGCGCCGCGGCGGATTCGGGGAAGTCCGCCTCACCGTCGCCCCTCGGGGCGAGTGCAGCGAGGCCTATATTGCGGAGGGCATGCCATGCAGAAAATAACCGTCCTGTGCGTAGGCAAGCTGAAGGAGAAATTCTACCTGGACGCCGTGACGGAGTACGTCAAGCGCCTGCAGCGCTGCTGTAAGCTGGAGATCATCGAACTGCCGGAGAGCAAGCTGCCGGAGGAGCCCTCCCCCGCCCAAATACAGCAGGCCCTGGATGCGGAGGCCGCCGCCATCAGCGCAAAGCTCCCCAGGGGCGGGGCGGTGGTGGCTATGTGCATCGAGGGTGCCCCCTGCTCCAGCGAGGAGATGAGCCGCAAGATGCAGCAGCTGGCTGTCTCCGGCAAGACCCAGGTCACCTTCCTTATCGGCGGCAGCGTGGGCCTGAGCGAGAGCCTGAAGCGCCAGGCGGACTGGCGGCTCTCCATGTCCCCCATGACCTTCCCCCACCACCTGGCCCGGGTCATGCTCCTGGAGCAAATTTACCGGGCCTACCAGATCCAGCAGGGGACAAAATACCATAAGTGAAGCCCATATAATACCCGTAGGGGCCGATGCCCTCATCGGCCCGCCCCTGCCGCACCTCTTGTTACACATCCGTAGGGGTCGGCGTCCCCGACGACCCGCCCCACCGCGCTTCTTGCAATGTGTCATTGCGAGACCGGTTTTCAACCTGGTTGCGGCAATCCGTGCCCCCCATCCCAACACTTACATATTAGGAGGAACCCCCATGAACAACGACTGGTCTTTCGGCGGCACCCCCGATGTCCCCGCCTGGCCCATCCTGGAAAACGGCGAAAAAGAAAAGGCCGTCATACTGGAGCAGGCATTCGACTCGCCCGCGGACGCGGACATGAAGCTGTCCATGCTGGCAGCCTACGGCATCCCCTGCTTCAAGTATTACGCCAAGGAGGGCGGCGCCGGAAAGGTCATCAACGGCTTCTCCGGCTATGGCGCCGACCTGTATGTCCCCGCCTCCCGGCTGGAGGAGGCCCGGGCCCTGCTCACCGCCGAGCCCATTTTTGACGAGAGTAATTCATAACTTTCAAAGTAAAACGGAAGGGAGATTTTACAGCATGATCGACTACAAAGCAGAATATCAGAAATGGCTCCACAGCGACGCCATCACCGAGGAGGAACGGGCAGAACTGGCCGCCATCGCCGGCGACGAAAAGGAGATCGAGAGCCGGTTCTACGGTCCCCTGGAGTTCGGCACCGCCGGCCTGCGGGGCACCATGAAGATGGGCCTGCACCAGATGAACATCTATGTCATCCGCTGGGCCACCCAGGGCTTTGCCAACGTCATCTGTGCCGAGGGGCAGGCCGCCATGGACAAGGGCGTGGCCATCTGCATGGACTGCCGCCACCACAGTATGGAGTTTGCCCACGCCGCGGCGGAGGTCTGCGCCGCCAACGGCATCCATGTGCGCATTTTCGAGTCCCTGCGCCCCACCCCGGAGCTGAGCTTTGCCGTGCGGCACTATGGCTGCCAGGCGGGCATCAACATCACCGCCAGCCACAACCCCAAGGAGTATAACGGCTACAAGGTCTACTGGTCCGACGGCGCGCAGCTGCCCCCCCAGCACGCCGATGCCATCGCCAAGGAGCTGGAGAAGATCGACATTTTCACCGGCGTGAAGACCATGCCCTTTGACGAGGCCAAGGCCGCCGGGCGCATTGAGCTCATGGGCGAGGAGACGGATAACGCCTTCATGGAAAACGTCATGGCCATGGTCAATGACCGGGAGTGTGTGGCCAAGGTGGCGGATTCCTTCCATGTGGTCTACACCCCCTTCCACGGCTGCGGCTGGAAGCTGGTGCCCCAGGCCCTGCGGGATCTGGGCGTGAAGCACCTGCACTGCGTGCCGGAGCAGATGGTGCTGGACGGCTCCTTCCCCACGGTGGTCTCCCCCAATCCGGAGAATCCCGAGGGCTTCTACCTGGCCATTGCCCTGGCGGACCGGGTGGGCGCCAACTTCATCATCGGCACCGATCCGGACAGCGACCGGGTGGGCATCCTGGTGCGCAATAAGGACGGCCGCTTCGTGCCCGTGTCCGGCAACCAGACCGGCGTGCTGCTGGCGGATTACCTGCTGGGCGCCATGGCCCGCAGCGGCAAGCTGCCCAAGAACGCTGTCCTGCTCAAAACCATCGTCACCACCGAGATGGCCCGCCGGGTGGCGGAGGCCCACGGTGTCAAATGCTACGATACCTTCACCGGCTTCAAGTTCATGGCCGAAAAGAAGCAGCAGCTGGAGAGCCAGGGCCTGGGCAAGGTGGTGTTCTCCTATGAGGAGAGCTACGGCTACATGCTGGGCGACTATGTCCGGGACAAGGATGCCGTCACTGCCTCCCTGCTGCTGACGGAGATGGCCGCCTGGTACCAGAGCCAGGGCATGACCCTGTTCGATGCCCTCCAGGCCCTGTACGAAAAGTACGGCTACTATGGTGAAAAGACCCACAACCTGGTGATGCCCGGCCTGGACGGGCTGGAGAAGATGGCCGAGCTGATGAAGGGCCTGCGGGACGCGCCTCCCACGGAGATCGCCGGTGTGGCCGTCACCATGCGCACGGACTATAAGGACGGCACCATTACCGACTGCGCGACCGGCCATGTCACCGCCTCGGAGCTGAGGGGCAGCAACGTCCTGCGCTACGCCCTGGCCGACGGCACGGTGATCCTGGTGCGCCCCTCCGGCACGGAGCCCAAGATCAAGGTCTACATTCTCACCCTGGGCAAGGACGCCGAGGATCGGGACGCGAACATCGAAAAGTACTCCCAGTGGGCCCTGGCGCTTCAGAAGTGAGCCGGTATCGGCACGCCTGAGGCTTCCACCGGTCAACAGCACCGCCCCCTTGCAGTCTTTGGGCTGCAAGGGGGCGTTTTTTCCGCCGGACGCCGGTTTTTGTTCATCTCAACGGTTGACAAAAGCCCGGCCGCCCCTTATAGTACATTCATAACGCTTTTTTAACGGGCGGGTTTTTCAGCCGCCCGAAAATCGGAGGAGAAAATCATGGAACGAGAATCTTTCAAGTCCCGGCTGGGCTTTCTGCTGGTGAGCGCCGGGTGCGCCATCGGCATCGGCAACGTGTGGCGCTTCCCCTTTGTGGTGGGGCAGAACGGCGGCGGCTTTTTCGTGCTGGTCTACCTTGTCATGCTGGTGGTGCTGGGCCTGCCGGTGCTGACTATGGAGCTGGCCGTGGGCCGCGGCAGCCGCAAGAGCGCGGTGCTGGCTTATAAAGCCCTGGAAAAGCCCGGCAGCAAGTGGCACATCCACGGCTGGTTCGCCATCATCGGCTGCTACCTGCTGATGATGTACTACACCACCGTGTCCGGCTGGATGCTGGACTACTTTTTCAAGTTCGCCACCGGCGTGTTTACCCCCGGTATGGCCGCCGAGGTCAGCGGCCAGGTATTCAGTGATATGCTGGCCAGCCCCACCGAGATGGGCCTGTGGATGGCCATTACCGTGGCCGCCGGCGTGCTGGTGTGCAGCATCGGCGTGCAGAAGGGCCTGGAGCGGGTCAGCAAGGTGATGATGACCGCCCTGCTGGTGCTGATCCTGGTGCTGGCTATCCACAGCTTCACCCTGTCCGGAGCCAAGGAGGGCATCGCCTTCTACCTGGTGCCCAACATGGATAATGTGCGGGCCGTGGGCCTGGGCAATGTCATTGCCGCAGCCATGAATCAGGCGTTTTTCACCCTGAGCCTGGGCATCGCCGCCATGGAGATCTTCGGCAGCTACATGAGCAAGGACCACACCCTCCTCAGCGAGGGCGCCCGTATCTGCGGCCTGGACACCTTTGTGGCGGTCATGGCGGGTCTTATCATCTTCCCCGCCTGCTTCAGCTATGGCGTGGAGGTGACCTCCGGCCCCAGCCTGATCTTCGTTACCCTGCCCAACGTGTTCACCAACATGGCCGGCGGCCGCATCTGGGGCACGCTGTTCTTCCTGTTTATGACCTTTGCCTCCTTCTCCACAGTCATCGCGGTCATTGAGAACATCATGTCCTCCTGCATGGACCTGTTCGGCTGGAGCCGCAAGAAGGCCGCCCTCATCAACGGCGTCATCATCCTCATCGCCAGCGTCCCCTGTGTGCTGGGCTACAACGTGCTCAGCGGCTTCCACCCCATTGGCGGCCGGGATGTGCTGGACAGCGAGGATTTCCTGGTCAGCAGCATTCTGCTGCCCCTGGGCTCTCTGGTGTACCTGCTCTTTTGCGTGACCCGCTGGGGCTGGGGCTTCAAGAACTACCAGGCCGAGGCCAACGCCGGCAGAGGCATGAAGGTGGCCGGCTGGATGCGGTGGCTGTTCATGATCGTCCTGCCCGTTATGATCCTGGCTATCTTTATCATCGGCCTCATCGGCTGATACCTGACCAATTAAAATAAGGGATCCGCTCTTGTGAGAGCGGATCCCTTGTTTTTAATCTCTTTGTCGAAAAAATCCGAAGAAATTTTCGACAGTTTTTTATCTCCACGCCTCGCTGTAGAAGAACAGCGCCACCGTCCCCGGGCCCACATGGGCGCCGGTGACCGGCTCGTAGCACACATGGACGATCTCCCCCTCGGCGCCCCTGTCCCGCAGCAGATTCTGCAGGTGCAGCGCGTCGGCAGGCGCGTCGGCATGGGCGATGCCGATAAATGCCTTGCGGTCGTCCACGGTCTTGTCGTAGATCTCCGCCAGAGCCTCCAGGGCCTTTTTCTTGCCCCGGACCTTGTCGTACACCACGATCTTGCCCTCCTCGTCGCCCCGGAGAATGGGCTTCACCTGCAGCAGCGTACCGGCCAGGCGCGCGCCGCCGGAGATGCGCCCGCCCTTGTGCAGGTATTTCAGGTCGTCCACCACGAAGAACTGCTGCATCCTTGCGCAGCGGCTCTTGGCAAATTCCTCCAGCTCCGTGAGGCTCCTGCCTTCTTTGGCAAGCCGGGCGGTCTCAATGACCACCAGTCCCTCGCCCAGGGAGGCGCCCCGGGTATCCACCACGGCGATGCGGCCGGGACCGTACTTCTCCTCCAGCTCTCTGCACTGCACACCCACGCCCCAGCAGCTGCCGCTGATGCCGCCGGAGATGCCCAGATACAGCACGTCCATGCCCGCCTCCAGGCTCTCCTCTATGGCCCGGGCTGCCTGCTCGGGGTTGACCATAGAAGTCTTCACCGATGCGCCCTTGCGCATGGCCTCGTAAAAGGCGGGTCCGTTGAATTCGATGCTGTGATCCGGCTCCACGCCGTCCACCTCATAGCTCAGGGGCACCGTGCGGATGCCGTATTCCTCCAGCAGCTTCATGGGCAGATTGGCTGCCGTATCCGTAAAGATCTGTACCATTTTGTCTCCTTTTCATGTCACAGCGCTGCGCAGCCAGCCTGCCAGCGTGTCAAACAGTTTTGTGTAGCCGTCCATAGTCAGATGTATGCCGTCGGCTGAGATGAGCCCCGGCAGGCATTTTTCGTCCAAAAAGGTCTCCCGCACCCCGATAAGCGGCGTGCCCGTCTCATAGGCCAGGCGCGCCACGGTGTCCGAATACAGCTCCTGGTGCCGGTAAATATGCTGGGTGTCCCCCAGCCAGTCCATAATGCGCTCCTTGCTGCGCCCGTCCCGGCACAGGAAGTCCAGATACCGCTGGGCGTCAATGGGCGGCAGGGTCATGAGCACCGGCTGCACGCCCTTGTCCTTCAGCTGATGCAGCATCTGCAGCAGGATCTGCTTGAAGTCCGCCAGCGTGGTCCGGGGCAGATGGCTCTCCCGGGGACTGTCCTGCACGGCGTCCCAGTCAAAATCGCTGTCGTTGCCGCCGTAGGCAATGAGGGCGTAATCCGCCTGCATGCCCCGCTGCAGGTCGTGCTCCAGCAGGGCCTGCCCCTTGCGGATGGTGGCGCCCATTTTGGAGCGGTTCACCACCTCCGTCTGCCGCCCGCTGTATCGCTCCATCACCTCCGGCAGATGGAAATGATAGCGGAACTGTTCATCCGGCACCGTGGCCTTGAGCAGGGAGTCCCCGTAAATATACGCACAAGCCATGGCTTTCGCCCCTTTCTGTGGGCCGGTTTTTACCGGCCGTATCGTTTGTAATAATATAGCATATTACATCTGGCCTGTCAACGTTCTTTTTCCCTATTGTATCCATGCAGATTTGCTGTTATAATAGATGTGTTTTTTATGGAGGTGGCACTATGTCCTACGATAAAGCCCTCATTGCCCACAAGCTGCAGCGGTGGGATCAGTATATCACCGACTATCACCTGCCCCAGTGGGAGTCCATCCCGGATTTCGGCCTGTATATGGACCAGGTGGTGCTCCTGCTGGAGCGGTATCTCAGCTTCATCCCCCCGGTGAATGAGGAGAAGGAGCGCATCGTCACCGCCTCGGCCATCAATAACTATGTGCGCCTGAAGCTGATGCCCGCCCCGGTGAAGCGGAAGTATTACCGGGTCCACATCTGCTATCTCATCATGATCCTGACTCTGAAGCAGTCCATCGGCATCAGCCAGGTGCAGAAAATCATCCCCTGGGAGTTGGCGGACGGGCAGGACGGACCGGAGTCCGTGCGGCAGATCTATGAGGACTACAGCGGCAAATTCCGGGGCATTGCCCTGCTCTTTAACCGGCAGATCCAGCAGAGCTGGCAGGATCTGTGCGTCCCGGATGCCGGGACGGACGGCGTGGCCCGGTGCCTGGTGATGGAGTCGGCGCTGCTGGCCGGTTTTTCCAAGATCCTGGCGGAAAAGCTCCTGCGCCTGTGGGAAGCCGATCCCGCAGCCGTCCTGGCCGCGGAGCAGCCCCACGACTTTACAGATATCCAATAATCAAGAACCAATAAAAGGTGCCTTCCCTCCGGGGGGCACCTTTTCCATTTGCCCCCTCACAAATGCAGCCGGCAGTCTGAAATTTATCTGTCCCAGCAGGTCTTCTTGTCTTCCTCCGTAATGGCCCGGATCACCCGGCAAGGATTGCCGACCGCTACGGAATTGCTTGGGATATCCTTGACAACCAGACTTCCTCCGCCGATGACAACATTGCTTCCGATGGTAACGCCCGGCATGACCTGCACCCCCGCCCCGATCCATACATTATCGCCCACCGTGATCGGATAGGCATATTCCAACCCCTGATTCCGGCGCTCAAAGTCGATGGGATGCCCGGCGGTATAAAACCCGCAGTCGGGCGCAATAAATACATGGTCGCCGAATTTTACCTTTGCGCCATCTAAAATAACCGTATTGTGATTGGCAAAGAAGTCTTCGCCCACTTCGATGTTATAGCCATAGTCACACCAAAAAGGCGCAGCGATGCAGAAGGCTCCCTTCGTCTTGCCCAGCAGTTGTTTCATGATTTTCTGCTGTCCCTGCGCATCGGACGGGCGAAGCCGGTTGAACTGATAGCACAGGTCCTTGGCCCTTGCTCTTTCCTGCAGCAGCTCCTTGTCATAGTTTGCATCATACAGCATCTTTTTTTGCATTTTTTCTTTTTCAGTCATGGTCGTTCATTCCGTTTCTTTTGCAGCAAACGCAAGTGGATTTCACAGGTTAAAAATGTGCCTTCCCGGAGGAAGGCACATTTTTTTAGTCTTCTCCCCTGCCCTCTTTTCCGGTGATCTCCTCCACGGCCAGGCGCACCAGGCAGGTCCTTGCGCCCATACGCTGCATGCAGCTCACATACTTCTCCCCGGCGGCGGGGTCAAACTGCCGGCACAGCACCGCCATGGCGTGCATCCGCTCCTCCGGATCCGTGACGATCTCCAGCCGCCCCCTGGCCACGGCGGAGGCATACGCCACCGTGTACTGGTTAGGCACGATCTCCGCCCGGGACACGGCACTCATCACCGCGTCGCAGCCGCTCACAAATATATCATACTTCTTCCCGGCCAGGGCGCAGTGGAAGTAAATGCACTTCCCCTCCGGCCAGGCCGCCTGGGACACCGGAACGGCGTAGGGCCTGCCCTCCCCGTCCACCAGGGACAGCGTGGCATAGGGGGCCTCCGCCATCGCCTGCCAGGCAAAAGCGGCGTCCCGTTCTTTATCTTTTCTGCGCATGATACCGCACCTCCTTTTCACCGCCCATTTTGCCCTCCCCAACATCTTTTGTCAAGGGGCGCATATACTTAAACCGAAATTTTTATTCGGAAAGGATGCGCTGTCCATGACCTTCCCCTACACGCTCCCCCGTCTGCCCTATCCCACCGCCGCCCTGGAGCCGAATCTGAACCGAGCCACCATTATGACCCACCACGATAAGATCTTCGCCGGCCATGTGGACGCACTCAACCGCGCCCTGCAGCCCTATCCCATCCTGCAGCAGCAGCCGCTGACGCAGCTGCTGCTCCATCCCGACCGCTTGCCCATCCCCATCCGGGAGGATGTACTGGAGCACGGCGGGGCGGTGTATAACCACACGCTGTATTTTCCCTCCCTGGCCCCCGCCCGGTCCACCCGGCCCGGGACCGCCCTCACCGGGGCCATTGACCGCTGCTTCGGCTCCATGGAGGACTTTCTGCGCGCCCTGGGCCGGCTGAGCCTGTCGGATCAGCGGGAGGGCTATACCTGGCTGCTGTCGGATCGCTGCGGGCGGCTGCGGCTCCTGTTCACCCCGGGCCAGGCCACGGCCCTGCCCCTGTCTCCCCTATTCTGCCTGGACCTGTACCGCCACGCCTACGCCCTCACCTATGGCGACGACCGGAAGGCCTATGTGGAGGCGGCGCTGCCGCTGATCAACTGGGATGCTCTCTCCCGGCGCTACCGGGCCGTATTTACCGGGCAGCCGCCCTTCCCCAACCCCTGATGCAAACCGGCATCAATTTTCTCCTCGTTAATTTTTCCCAGGCAAATCATTTCCCTTCCGCTCAATGACTCCCTTAGCCGGGTTTGTAGGCAGGTGTCCTAAAAATTTTTATTGTTGTGCTGAACTTTTATAAGGAATCTTTGCACTTTCAAATTTTGGCCCTCCCAAACACTTTGTAAGAGTTTCCTTTAGCGGTAGGAATTAACAAAGTATGCCATTTTATTTATGAAATTTTAATTTCTTTTCCTTTTCATTAACGACAACTTTATGGGAAATGGTGCTATAGTTTGAGCATCAATTTTTGACGATCCGGACGTCGAAAAAAGAGAAAAAACAGAGAAATCGCTTTTACAAAGGAGTGTGTTTTTGTGGCTACATTTTTGATCGGTCTGGTTATCTTGATCGGCGGCGCCGCACTGTACGGACGCTTCTGCGAAAAGGTGTTCGGTCCTGATGATCGCAAGACCCCCGCCTATACCAAAGAAGACGGCGTTGACTTTGTCCCCATGAAGGGCTGGAAGAACAGCCTGATTAACCTGCTGAACATTGCCGGTACCGGCCCCATCATCGGGCCCATCTAGGGCATTCTGTTCGGGCCCATCGCATTTTTGACCATTCCCATCGGCAACATCATTGGCGGCGCCATGCACGACTACTTCTCCGGTATGATCTGCCTGCGTGACGGCGGCACCCAGATGCCCGAGATGATCCGCCGCTATTCTCCCAAGGGCATTTATAAGTTCTACAATATCTTCGTGTGCATCATGCTGCTGCTGGTGGGTGCCGTGTTCATCTACACCCCCGGCGACATTGCCGCCACCCAGCTCTTCGGCTTCACCGGCAAGGCCAATGATCCCACCACCTGGATCATCTATGGTGTGATCTTCCTGTATTACCTCATTGCTACCGTGTTCCCCATCGATGCCATCATCGGCAAGATCTACCCCATCTTCGGCGGTATTCTGCTGTTCTCCGCCATCGGCGTGTTCATCGGCATCTTTGTCAAGGGCTTCCCCCTGCTGAACATCTGGGATGACTGGTCCTCCCCCATCCTGACTGTTGCCAGCACCGGCGATACCTTTACTTACGCAAACTACTTCGCAAACGGCCACTTCCTGCCCATCTTCTTCGTCACCGTGGCCTGCGGCATCCTCTCCGGCTTCCATTCCACCCAGACGGCCATCATCTCCCGCACTATGAAGAGCGAGAAGCAGGGCCGCAACACCTTCTATAACATGATGGTGCTGGAAGGCTTCATCGCCATGGTTTGGGCTGCCGGCGCTATGGGCGTTTACAACCTGGCCCTCCAGAGCCCCGAGGCCACTCTGGCCACCGGCACTGTGGGTGTTGTTTGTAAGTACCTGCTGGGCCATGTGGGCGGCATCATCGCTCTGCTGGGCGTCATCGTTCTGCCCATCACCTCCGGTGATACGGCTCTGCGTGCCCTGCGTCTGAGCCTGTCCGAGACTCTGCACATCGATCAGTCCACCAACGGCAAGCGCATCCGGCTGGCTCTGCCCATCTTCGCGCTGGTCATCGGCATCCTGGTGTGGGCCAAGATCAACAACAACGGCTTCATGATCCTGTGGCGTTACTTCGCCTGGGCCAACCAGACCCTGGCTCTGTTCGCCCTGATGTGCATCGCCGTTTGGATGTTTGAAAACGGCAAGGCTAAGTGGGCCTGGATGCCCATGATCCCCGGCGGCTGGTACGCATTCATCTGCGTTACCTACATTGCCAATGCCAAGATCGGCTTCAACATCCCCTGGACCATTGCCTACATCATCGGCGTCGCCTGCGGCGTGGCCTATGTCATCGCCTGCTGCGTGTACGGCAAGAAGCGCGCAGCCAAGAAGCTGTCCATGAACAGCTAAAGAGAGTTTTCTCTCCTCAAATATTTTCCTAACAGGAGCAGTTCCCCGGCTTTCGCCGGGGGACTGCTCTATTTTCTCAAAAAACTGTGTCTATGGTCAAGGGCCTTGCACAAACCATGTAAACCTCGGGGCCCTCCGCATTTTCGCGGAGGGCCCCGAGGTTTCTGAATTCTTTCAGTCTATCATCCCTGCCGCAGCTGCCGGCACAGCAACCGGCTCACGGCGTCGGCAAACCAGCCGATGGATGGGATGCGCTCCATGGCCTGGCCGTAAATTTTCCGGGCGTCGGGCAGCTCCCGGTCGCTGCCGGTGAAGATGCACACGGGCCGTATGCCCCGGCGGCGCAGGATCCCCGTCTCCTCGGCGGTATCGTCCACACCCCGCTTTCCGCTGTAGCTGTAGCCCCCCAGGGGCAGCGCCCCCACAGGAATGCGCTGGTCGTCGTTGGGGCTGGCATCCGACAAAATCAGCAGCAGGCGGTTTGGGCTCACCGCCTTACGCATGAGCCAGGCCATGGCCCGCAGCGCCAGGCCATCCCGGTTCCACCCGGCGGCCACATAGTCAAAGACCCGGTCGTTCTCCTCCGGCTTGTCATAGTCCCGCAGGATCCGCAGAACCGTACACCCGCTGACGGAGCAGAACGCCGTGACCCGCACCGGAATGCGGCACCGGCTGAGACTCTCCACAATGATATAGGCCTGGGCGGCCAGCTTTTCCTGCTGGCGGTTTTGGGAGGCAGACCCATCCAGCAGAATATCCACGGACAGCTCCCCGGGCTGGCTGTCGCTGCGGCGGGTGAAGATCCGCTGCTCGCCCAATGTCGCCGCCCGCCAGGCTGCGTCACCCCGCAGCCGCCCCACGCGGCCCAGGGAGGTATCCTCGTCCTGCTGCAGCAGCAGGGTGTTCTGCAGTTTTTGGGTGAGCTGGGCGATGGTCAGGCGGTTTTGCAGGAGGTTTTTCTGATAGTACGCCCGGTTTTTCTCCCGCTGCCGCTGGAAGTTTTCCGCGTCCCAGGCGGCATCTGCGCCGATGGGATGGTCCGGCGGGGTCCCCTTGGTAAAGTGCAGCCGGCAGTTCCGGTGTACCCCCGTACACAGCTCCCGCTCTGCCTCCGCCAGCTGCGAGGGCGTCAGCATGGACGCGCCGAAGCAGTCCTCCACATAGCGCCGCAGGATGGGCTCCGGGGTCTTGCCCTGGAGGAAGCTCAGCAGGCGCATAGTCTTTCCGGCGCCGCCGCCGGCGTTTTCACTGGGGTCGCCCCGGCCCAGGGCCCGGAGGGCGTTGGGCCGGATCAGGCGGACGCCGCCGCCCTTGCCGACGATGCTCCGCCCGGCGAAGGCCGCCCACTGGCGGTCGGTCACGCTGCGGCGGGCCCGGCGGAAGAATGTAAACAGCAGTTCCTCCGTCCTGTCTGCGATCTTCTGCTCGTTCCACCCCGGGTCAAATTCCAGGGCCGCCAGCACCTGCCGCAGCCAGGGATCCTGGGGCTCCTCCCCGGTGAGGATGCGCTTCGCCCAGGCGGCCCGGAGGCTCTCGGCGCTCTCCCGGGGATCCTGGGGATGGGGCCGGGCCAAGGCCCTTTGGGCATATTCCCGGCGCAGGCCCGCCAGGGCAGGCCGCGCCCCTCCGGCCCGGGCAAACACCGCATGCTCCATGCCCAGCCAGAATACGTCCGTATACAGCCCGCCCTTTTGCTGCAGCTGAAAGCTGTGCAGCATGGGCTGAAAGCGTGAAAAGTCATACAGGCCGTAAGCCAGGCCCATGATCGTGTTTATGTAGAGCTCGGCGTCCCCCTGGTCGTCGAAGGCCGCCTCCTCCGGGCGCAGGTCGTAGCGTCCGGCGCCGTTCCAGATCTGGTTATAGGCCCGGCGGCTTTGCAGTTCTTCCCGGTCCATAATCAGTCCCCAAAGAGCTGGGCCCGGTCCGCCTTCTCCGGGATCCTGGCCCAGACCGTGTCCGCCGCCAGCTGCTGCTCAAAGGGCTCAAAGGCCTTGTTGATAACGCCCAGACGCAGGGCCTGCCCGGCGCTGATGCCCTTTTCCATCAGATGCAGGGCCGACAGCAGCCCCCGCAGATCCAGGGCCTTGGTGGAAATTTCGCCGCTGTCGCACTTCTGCCGCAGGTCCCGGAACAGGGCCGCGAACTGCTCCGCCCACTTCTCCTTCAGGGTGGGGAAGCTGCGGCGCAGGAGCTTTTTCAGGTTCTCGTCGGAGATGATGGGCATATCCACCACCACAAATCGGGAAACCAGCGCCTCGTTGAGCTCCCTTGTCCCTGCGTAGCCGTAGTTCATGGTGCCGATGAAGCGGGTGGCCTCGTCCAGGTGGATCCGCTCATAGCCCGGCACGTCGATGACCCGCCGGTGGTCCAATGTGGCGTGGAGCACCGCCAGGGCCTCGTTTTTCGCCATGTTCACCTCGTCCAGCACGCCGAAGCCGCCCAGCCGGGCGCACTTGCTCACCGGTCCCTCCCGGAACTCCACCTGTCCGCCCCGGAGGGTATCGGCGCCGATGAGGGCCGCCGCGTCCACGTTCACATACATGGACACATCCCATACCGGCCGGCCGAACACCGCCGCCAGGTTCTCCGCCAGGACGTTTTTGCCCGTGGCCTTGGGGCCTGCCAGCAGCAGGTGCTCCCCGCACAGCAGGGCCGCCGCCGCGCTCTCCCATATCTCCCGTCCGTAGTAGAGATACCGGGGCTGGGGAACACGCTCCGCCGCCGCCCGGGGCGCCGGGTGCGCCTGGCGGAACCGCCGGATCTCCTCCAGCAGCGCCGCGTCCACGCCCTCTTCCTGCAGCTCCTTGAAAATATCCATATCTGCGCCTCCCCGCTTTTTTATGATGCCGTATTATACACCCGCAGCCCATAAAGATTTCGCCAAGAAACGCCTATTTTTGCGGAAAAGATCCCGTCTGCGCGGTTTTTTTCCCGCCCCCGCGCAGGAAGCGGAAATGTCATGCATCTCCCCCCGTCGGCGGCCAGGCACCGCCCGCCGCCCGGGCATATTCCCATGTGATCCGTTTCGGTATCGTAACATTTTCAACAAAATAGGAAAATTGTCGCATTGACCAATTTCCCCAATTTTTTTACAATAGGATTATACCATTCTGTCTAAAAAGCAGCGTGGAAAATTAAAGGAGGATTGACATGAAGAAGATTATTGCTTTCATTCTGGCCACGGTTATGCTGATGGCCACCCTCACCGCCTGCGGCACCAAGAGCAACGATGACAAGAAGGACGGCACCAAGACCGCCGCCGACCTGAAGATCGTTCTGCTGCTGCCCGGCGAGATCAATGACCAGGGCTGGAACGCTTCCAACTACGCCGGTGTTGTGGCCTGCAACGAGAAGCTGGGCACCAAGATGGAGTATGTGGAGTCCGTGAAGGAAGCCGATTTCGAGTCCACCTTCCGCGAGTATGCCGAGCGCGGCTATGACATCATCATGGCTGCCGGCTCCCAGTTTGACGAGGCCGCTTCCAGCGTGGCTGCCAACTATCCCAACACCCGCTTCATGGTCGTCAACGGCTCCAAGTGCGATGCCGACAACCTCTGCCCCCTGTTCCCCAAGGAGTATGAGGCTTCCTACCTGGCCGCCGTCATCGCCGGCAACATCACCACCACCGGCCAGTTCGGCCTCATCGGCGGTGACCCCAACCAGGCCATGAAGGACCTGATGGCCGTGTACGGCAAGACCGCCGTTTCCATCGCCAAGGACCGCGGCATCGCCGATGCCAGCTATAACCTGGCCTATTCCAACAGCTGGACCGACGTGGCCCTGGGCAAGCAGATGTCCGAGAACATGATCGATAACGGTGCGGACGTGATGTTCGTGTACGCCAACGAGCTGGGCCTGGGCGTCATCAACGGTGCCGTGGAGAAGGGCGCCAAGGTCGTGGGTTACTCCTCCGATCAGACCAGCATCGATCCCAATACCGTCGTGGCCTCCATCGACTTTGACTATGCCACCATGTATGTCTGGGCCATCGATCAGTTCCTGGCCGGCAAGCTGGCCGGCCATCAGATCGTGGAAGTGGGCGTGGCCGAGGATATTTACTTCCCCGTCTACACCGACAACTGCCCCGCCGATGCCAAGGCCGCCTGCGACCAGGCCGTTAAGGACCTGAAGGCCGGCACTGTGGATCTGAAGGCTCTGTTTGACTAAGCTCCCGCATCATCCTTACACATAAGGTTTCGTCCTGTCTGCTGGCCTGCTCCAAAAAAGCAGGCCAGCAGGCTATCCAAGGAAACTGGAGGAAATATATGGCTGTTCCCGTTGTAGAAATGCGGCATGTGACCAAATGCTTTGCAAAGGTCATTGCCAACAAAGATGTCTCCCTCGCCGTAGGCGAGGGAGAGGTGCTGGCGCTGCTGGGCGAAAACGGCGCCGGAAAAAGCACCATTATGAAGATCCTGTACGGTCTGTACGGCCTGGACGAGGGGGAGATCCTCATCCGCGGCCAACAGGTGCAGATCAAGAATCCCGCCGATGCCATGGCCCGGGGCATCGCCATGATCCAGCAGCATTTCTCTTTGGTACCCACCCACACCGCTGCGGAGAATATCATCCTGGGCAACGTCCACGGGTATATCTCCCTGAAGGATCACAACAAGAGACTGGAAAAAATTGCCAAGGAGTACGGCTTTGACGTGCCCATGGACCGCCCGGTGGGCGAGCTGGCCGTGGGGCAGCAGCAAAAGGTCGAGATCCTGAAGGCTCTTTATATCAACGCCGGCGTCCTCATCATGGACGAGCCCACCGCCGTTCTGACCCCCCAGGAGTCCGAGCACCTTATGCAGTTTATCAAGGACTTCACCGCCAAGGGCAACAGCGTGGTCTTCATCACCCATAAGATGAAGGAGGTCATGGAGGTGGCCGACCGCATCGTGGTCATGCGCAACGGCGTGGTGGTGGACGAGGTCCGCCGGGCGGACACCGACGAGCAGCAGCTGGCCCGCCTGATGATCGGCCAGGAGATCGTGCCCCCCGTGCGCGACCAGAAGGAGTGTACCGGCGATCCGGTGCTGACGCTCCAGGGTGTCTGCCTGCAGGAAAAGCACGCCGCCCCCCTGCTCAGCGACATTTCCTTTACCATCCGCCAGGGAGAGATCTTCGGCATTGCCGGCGTCAGCGGCAACGGCCAGGATGACCTGTGCGATGTCATCTGCGGGCTGAAAAAGCCCACTGCCGGGCAGATCCTCCTGGCCGGGCAGGACATCACCGGCGCCAGCATCCGCCGCCGCAACGCCTGCGGCATCGGCTACGTCCCCGTGGACCGGTACCGGGACGGCATGGTCATGGATATGACCCTTTCGGAAAATATTCTGCTCAAGCGCTGCTTCGACAAGGATTGGTTCAACCACGGCTTCATCCGCCGGGAAAAGCTGGACCGCTATACCAACCAGCTCATTGAAAATCACCGGGTCAAGGCCAACGACTGCCACGATACCGCCGGCAGTCTCTCCGGCGGCAACCAGCAGAAGGTGGTCCTGGGCCGGGAGGTAGACCTGGCCTCCCGTCTGCTGATCCTGAATCAGCCCACCCGGGGCCTGGATATGGGCGCGGTGGACCGCATCCACCATGTGATCCTGGAGGAAAAGGCCAACCGGAAGGCGGTGCTCCTGATCTCCACGGAGCTGTCGGAGATCTTTGAGATGTGCGACCGCATCGCCGTCATGCACGGCGGCAAGTTCATGGGCATTTACCGCAACGGTCAGCTCACCACCCAGCAGATCGGCCTGCTGATGGCCGGTGTCCCGCTGGAGGAGGAGGTGCAAAACGCATGAAATCGAAAAGCAATGTTCTTCTGTATAATATCGCCGCCGTGGTCATCGGCCTGGTCATCAGCGGCCTGCTTCTGCTGTTCATGAAGGTAAACCCCCTGGACGTGTGCGGCCAGGCCCTGCAGAAGATCGTCACCGATAAATATAACCTGGGCGAGATTCTGGTGAAGGCCACCCCCCTTATCTTCACCTCCCTGGCCTTTGCCTTTACTTACAATGCCAACCTCTTTAACATCGGCGCCCAGGGCCAGTTCACCATGGGTGCCATCATCGCCGTGGCCCTGTCTCTGGGCCTGCAGGACAGCCTGCCCACCTGGCTGCTGCTCCTGCTGGTGCTGCTGGGCTCCTTTGCCGGCGGCGCGGCCGTGGGCGGCCTCATCGGCGGAGCCAAGGCCAAGTTCCATGCCAACGAGTTCCTAGTGAGTATGATGAGCACCTACGTCATCACCAACTTTATGGACTATCTGCTGCGCACCTCGCTGCAGGAGACCAAGGCGGAGTATATGCAGACGGATGCCATCTCCTCCTCTGCCTATCTCCCCAATATCATCCCCGGCACCCGGGTCCACCTGGGCTTTGTCATCGCCGTGGCCGCCGCCGTGGCCGCGTGGATCCTGCTGAACAAGACCCAGCTGGGCTTCCAGATCCGTGCCGTGGGCAAAAATGCCGATGCCTCCCGCCTGGGCGGCATCAGCTCCGGCAAGATCTATGTCATCAGCTTCATGATCGCCGGCGGCCTGGCCGGTATGGCGGGCCTCACGGAGATCAACGGCGTGCAGCACATGCTGCTGCGTGATTTCAATGCTTCCATCGGTTCCTACGGCATCGGCATCGCCATTCTCGCCAACGGCAATCCCCTGGGCTGCATTTTTGCCTCTCTTCTTTTCGGCTTCCTGAACGTAATGGGCACCACCATGGGCCGTCTGCCGGGGCTGAATATCCCCGCCAGCATCATCGAGCTCATTGAGGGCGTGGTGATGATCTGCGTGATCATCTCCTACGCCGTCCGCTATGCCATGGATACCAAGAAGAAAAAGGCCATGATGAGAAAGGCAGGTGTATGATCCATGGTCAATATTCTCACCCGCGCCATTATGATGAGCACGCCCCTGCTCCTGGGCGCCCTGGCGGAGGTCTATGCCGAGCGCACGGGCATGATGATCTGCGCCATTGAGGGCATATTCCTCATCGGCGCCTGGGGCGGCTTTGTCGGTGTCTACCTGTCCGGCAGCCTCCTGGTAGGCCTGCTGCTGGCCATTGCTCTGGGCGGCCTGATGGCTCTGCTGTATGCCTTTGTCACCGTGACCTTAGGGCAGCAGCAGGTGGTCACCGGCACCGCCATGAATATCCTGGCCGTGGGCATCTGCTCTTACTTCCAGCGTGTGCTCTTCGGCGTCCCCACCACCCCCCTGCAGATCGACACCCTGCCGAAGCTGTCCATTCCCCTGCTGAGCAAGATCCCCTTCATCGGCGAGATCTTCTTCCAGCAGAATATCCTCACCTACATCGCCTATATTCTCATCCCCGTGTCCATCTTCGTGCTGTATAAGACCTCCCTGGGCCTGGCCATCCGCTCCACCGGCGAAAATCCCGTAGCCGTGGACGTGGCGGGTCTGCCGGTGAACCGCATCCGTTTCCTCACGGTGCTGGTGGCCGGCTGCATCGGCGGCCTGGCGGGCTCGTTCTATACGGTGGGTTATCTGGGCATGTTCAGCAGCAACGTCATCGGCGGCCGGGGCTGGATCGCCTTCGCCATCTGCTTCTTGGGCAACTGGTCGCCCAAGGGCGCGGTGCTGGGGACCCTGGCCTTCGGCCTGGCGGATGCCCTGTCCATCTATTTCCGCACCGGCACCACCGCCGTTCCCACAGAGCTTATTATCGCTCTGCCCTATATCCTCACCATCGTGCTCACCATTTTCCGCAGCAACTTCCGCGTCCCCGCCAAGCTGGGTGTCCCTTACCGGAAGGAAAGCTGAGCCGATCCCGATTCTTTTCCGTTGTGGCAAAAAGAGGAAGCATCCCGTTAGGGATGCTTCCTCTTTTCATATGGACCAGGGTAAAGATCAGAAACAGGTAAACGCGCCATCCACAACGAAGTCCCCGCCGGTGGTAAAGGGGCTGGCATCGCTGGCCAGATATACGCAGATGGCCTGCAATTCCTCCGGCTTTCCCAGTCTATGTATGGGGGACATCTGGTTCCACTGCTCGATCAAAGGCACCAGAGAGGGCGAGCTCAGGGTCAGATCAGTGCCGATATAACCGGGGCTGATGCAGTTGACCCGGACGTTTCTCGCCGCCCACTCCACAGCCATGGATTTCGTCAGCTGGATGACGCCGGCCTTAGAGGCGTTGTAGGCGCACTGGGGCTGGGGGACATTGACGATATGGGCGGACATAGAGGCGGTATTGATGATAGACCCGCCCCCCTGCCTGAGCATCTGGCGTCCCGCGGCCTGGGCCGTCAGAAACACGCCGGTGAGATTGATGTTTATGACCTTGCTCCACTGGGCATAGGTCATATTCTCGGCCGCTTCGTTGATGCAGATGCCCGCGTTGCAGAAAGCAACATCCAGCTTTCCGTAGGTCTTTACCACCTCATCCACCATCCGGTCCACCTGCTCCGGGTCGGTAACATCGCAGGCAATAGCCGTCATCCGGCGGCCGGTGGCCGCTGCGATCTCTGCGGCGGTGGCTTCGGCCGTGGCAATATCCACATCCACGATGGCCACATCCGCGCCGGCCTCGGCAAAGGCCGTGGCAACGCTCTTGCCTATGCCCCGGGCGCCGCCGGTGACGAAAGCGCTCTTGCCGTCCAGCCGGAATTTGTCGATGATGCTCATAACTCCTTCACTCCTTCTGTAGTCATTGCTATTGTACCGGGATCCCTCTGGGGGACTGTGCCGGGTTCAAACGGTCTCCAAAAACTTGACAATAAAGTGCAGGGCACTTCCGGCGGCAATGGCCTCCGTGCGGTAGTGGCAGGCGTGGAGGTATTCGGCGTCGGTTTCAAACGGGTCCAGCGCCCCTGTGCGTCTGCGGATCTCATCCATGTAGGGGGCGATGTATTCGCCCACATAGCCGCCCAGAATAATAGGGCAGTCAAACAGCATGTGGACATTGCGGTTGGTCAGTGCCAGATCGTCCAGGTAGGTATCCCAGCAGGCCAGCGCCCGGGGGTCTTTTTTCTCCAGCAGGGCAAAGAAGTCGGCCAGGCGGCCATCCGTCAGGTCAGACAGCTCCGTGGCAGCCAGATAGCGGTCCACGCAGCCCTTTTGGCCGCAGTAGCAGGGCCGGCCGTTGCGCTCAATGCACAGGTGCCCCACCTCGCCGCTGTGGTGGTGGTATCCGGCGTAGGGGGAGCCGTCGATAATGACTGCGCCGCCGATATTGTTGGACAGCATCAGGTAGAACGCCGTCTTGATGTCCTTGTTGATCCAGGTCTCCGCAAAGCCGGCGGCGCTGGCGTCGTTGAGCAGCGCCGTGGGATACGGGATATAGCGGGACATGTTGGCGCAGGTCTCGCCGGTGAAATGCAGGATCTCCCCGTAGAACACCGTCTGGTTATCCGCCGTGACCAGTCCGGGCACGCCGATGCCCACACCCAGGATGCGCTCCTCCGGACACTGGATCTGCTCAATGCAGTGCCGGACCATGTCCCCCAGGAAGCGGTAGTAGTCATCACAGCGCTCAAATTTTTTGCGCACCCGCTCCTTATAAAATACGGCGCCCCGCAGATCCACCGCCACAATGGCAACGTGGTTGCGTGTAATATCCACTCCGATGGCGATGCGTGCATCGGCGGAGAACGAATAGGTCATAGCCCGCCGCCCGCCGGTATTTCCCATAGTCCCGGCCTCACACAAAAGCCCCTGCTGACACAGGAGATTGATGTTCTGCGTAACGGTAGGGAGGCTCAGATGCAGCGCGTTTACAATATTCTGTTTTGTAAGCCGCTCATTTTGCAAAAACAGCTGAAATATGTCTGTGTAGTTTTTTCGCTGGATCTCCAGGCTTGCCGGTTTTTTAATATTGTCCATCCCCTTGTTTTATATATTCATTTTTAAAATCAATTTCATTATATCACAAATATTTCCATATACAAGCAAAATCGCCCAATTTGATAAAAAATTCACGTTGTAAAATTAGACAAAATCGTCAGTTGTATTATGTGGGAACTGTTACTTGACAGGGAACTCCCCAGGCTTATAATATATACTATAAGCTGTTTTTGTAATTAACTTTCAAAAACGGATTAACTTATCAAAAAGAGAAAGGACTGGAATCATGAAAAAGTTTTTTGCGCTGCTCCTGTCCGTCGTTATGGTCCTGGGCCTGCTTGCCGGCTGCGGCAGCAAGGACACCAATAAGGATAACGGCGAGAAGAAACTGACGGTCGGCCTGGCTCTGACCGGCATCAACAGCAACGCGGTGTTTATCGATATGCGCAAGGATATCGAGAAGCGCTGCAACGACGCTGGCTACAAGCTGATCACCGCTGACATCGAGGGCGGCGCCAGCAAGATCGTCACTGCTCTGGAGAACTTCATCAACGCCGGCTGTGACATCATCATCCTGCAGAACTCCGCCGAGGAGGCCTGCGCAGACCTGCTGAAGCAGGCCGTGGACAAGGGCATCATCGTTGCCTCCTACGACTATAAGTCCGACATTGCACAGTATTCCTGCATCTGCTCCAACTATGAGGTGGGCAAGGTCATCGGTCAGGAAATGGGCAAGTTCGTCAACGAGCATGAAGGCAGCGGCAAAGTTGCCATCTGCAGCTACTCCGCACTGGACTTCCTGGTTGAGCGTGAGCGCGGTATGCGCGATGGCTTCGCCGAGATCTGCCCCACCGGTGAGATCGTCATGGCACAGGATGCCGGCTTCGCCAATGAGGGCGTGCCCGCCGGCGAGAACTTCCTGCAGGCCATTCCCGACATCCAGGGTGTAATGGGCATCAACGACGGCGGTGTGCTGGGCGTGTATGAGGCCTTCAAGGCTGCCGGCAAGAGCTTTGCCAAGGATGGCATCGCCCTGGTTGGCTGCGACGCCAGCGCTGACGGTCTGGCTGCCCTGAAGGAAGGCGACATGTTCTACTGCACCATCGACCTGGACCTGGTCAACCAGGTGAGCCAGATGTATGAGCGCTGCGTGAAGGCTGCTCTGACCGGCGAGATCGACGAGTCCATGGCTTGCGTGACCTATCCCGTGAATCCCCTGCACCAGGCTGACGTACAGTAAAAATCGGCCTGCTGCAATAGACTGTTGACATAGAACGTCTATGAGGTGAGCCGGCAGTGATTTGACGCTGCCGGCTCACTGCATATAAGCCATACAAGAAAGGATGAGAGCCAATGGAAGAACAGAACATTCTGGAGCTCAAGCATATCAGCAAGCAATATACCGGCGTGAAGGCTTTGGATGATGTTTCCATCAGCTTCCGCCGCGGAGAAGTACACGCCTTGATGGGCGAGAACGGTGCGGGAAAGTCCACTCTTATCAAGACCCTTTCCGGCGCCATCCGGCCGGATGAAGGCGAGATCGTCTTTGAGGGAGTATCCCATGCCCACATGGATCCCCACCAGTCCATGGAGCTGGGCATTCATGTGATCTACCAGGAATTCAATATGATGCCCGAGCTGAGCGTGGCCGAGAACATTTTCATGGGCCAGCGCATCGGCAGCGGCAAACTGTTTAACAAGGCAATCACGGAAGAACGCGCCCAGAAGATTCTGGACAGCATGCACGCCAAGATCAATGCAAAGGAAACGGTCAAGAACCTGTCGGTGGCCAACATGCAGTTGGTGGAGATCGCAAAGGCCCTGACCCGGGACGTAAAGGTCCTGGTCATGGACGAGCCCACCGCTCCCCTGACGGACGCCGAGGTAGAGACGCTGTTTGAGATCGTGGACATGCTGAAAAAGAAGGGCGTGACCATTATATATATTTCCCACCGCATCGCGGAGGTCTTCCAGATCTCCGACCGTGTATCGGTGCTGCGGGACGGTAAGTTTATCAAAACGGTGCCCACCTCCCAGGTGGACCGGGATGAGCTGATCCGCCTGATGGTCGGCCGCGAGGTCAGCGACACATATCCCAAGCGGGACTTCACGCCCGGGGACGTGGTGCTGGAGCTGCAGGACGTCAGCGGCAACGGCGTGGAGCACATTTCTTTCGCCGTCCGCAGCGGTGAGATACTGGGTCTGTCGGGTCTTGTGGGCGCCGGGCGCACAGAGACCATGCGCATGGTCTTCGGTGCGGACCCCATGGACAGCGGAATCATTCTCCTGAACGGTCAGTCCATCCACCCCACCCATCCGTCCGACGCGGTAAAGCTGGGGATCGGCCTGATCCCGGAGGATCGAAAGCAGCAGGGCCTGCTGCTGAATCTGCCCATCTTCACCAATATCAGCATGGCCACCATGGGTGACATCTCCCATTTCACGGTGCTCAACAGCCGCAAGGAAAAGGAGAAGGTCAACCACCTGGTGGACACCGTAACGGTGAAGACCCCCTCCATTGCGCAGCTGGTGCGCAACCTGTCCGGCGGCAATCAGCAGAAGGTGGTCCTGGCCAAGTGGCTGGCCGCCAACTGCAAGGTGCTGATCTTCGATGAGCCCACCCGCGGTATCGACGTGGGCGCGCGGCACGAGATCTATAAGCTGATGAACGAGCTGTGCCGCCAGGGGATCGCCATCGTGATGATCTCCTCGGATATGGAGGAGATCCTGGGCATGTCCGATCGGATCCTGGTGCTGTGTGAGGGCCGGCAGGCGGGGATCCTGGAGCGGGAGGAATTCTCTCAGGAGACCATTCTTTCCCTGGCATCCGGCCAATGATTTTCTGGAAAGTGTGAGGTGCTTGCTATGCAAAAAAAGAAGCTGAACCTGAAAGAATACGCCGTGTGGATCATGCTGGTGGTCCTTATTGCGGTGTTCTCCCTGGCGGTGCCCAATTTTGCCACCACCGGCAATATGGTCACCATTCTGCGCCAGGTCGCCAATATCGGCATCCTGTCCGTAGGCATGACCTTTGTGCTTATCTCCGGCGGTATCGACCTGTCCATCGGTAACCAGATGGGCCTGGTGGGTGTTATTTCCGCTATGCTGATGGTGCAGTTCGGTATGTCCCCCATTCTGGCCTGTCTGGTGGGCCTGGTGGTGGGCGTGATCATCGGCCTTATCAACGGCCTGCTCATTACCTATACCCAGATGCCCCCCCTGATCATGACCCTCGGCATGAGCTACGCCGCCAGAGGCCTGGCCTATATCATCACCGGCGGCTATCCCGTCTACGGTCTGCCCGAGAGCATGAAGTGGCTGGGCCAGGGCTACCTGTTCGCCGTGGTCCCGGTGTGTGTGCTGGTCATGGTCATCGTCATCGCCCTGGGCGCGTTTATCATGAATAAGACCTATATAGGCCGTCAGTTCTATGCCGTGGGCAGCAATGAGGAGGCCGCACGTCTGTCCGGTCTGCGTGTGCAGCGGGTGCGTGTGCTGGGCTATGTCATCGCGGGCTTCCTGGCGGCGCTGTCCGGCATTGTGCTTATGTCCCGTGTGAACTCCGGCCAGCCCATGAACGGCAACGGCATGGAGATGGATGCCCTGATCGCCTGCGTGGTGGGCGGCGTCAGCGTCACCGGCGGCGAGGGCAAGGCTACCGGCATGATCGGTGGTATGCTGGTCATGGGTATCCTGGCCAACGGCATGGCCGTGGCCGGCATGAGCGAATACCTGCAGATGCTGGTCAAGGGCGCCGTTCTGGTGGCCGTGGTGGCCATCGACTGCGTCAGCCGCCACCAGTCTCTGAAGTCCCTTTTGAAGAAGTAAGGAGGAGAAAAATGGGCGTTTATAACGGTTCTTTTTATTCCAGATCCATGAACATGGATACCAGCATCGGTATCATTCTGCCCCATGACAGCAGAAAGCATCTGGGTGTGGAGCCCCTCCACGCCGGCATTACCCCCTCCGATAAACCCCGGACGCTGATCCTGCTGCACGGCCTGTCCGATAACTGGGCCGCCTGGATGCACCGCACATCCATCCTGCGCTACGCGGAGCTTTTCGACATTGCCGTGCTGGCCCCGGAGGTGCAGCGCAGCTTCTATATGGACATGAAAAATGGCCCCGCCTATTATACCTATATCACCCAGGAGCTGCCGGAGCTGGCCGCCAGGCAGTTCAACATCTCCGTCGCGCCGGAGGATCTGATGATCGCGGGCCTGTCCATGGGCGGCTACGGTGCCCTGGCCTGCGGCCTGAGCAATCCGGACCGCTTTATGGGCATCGGCGCGTTTTCCAGCGTGGCAGATCTGCGCAAGTTCGTGCTGGATGACGACTATGCCGGCCGCAAGGAGCTGCGCGGCTGGCTGAAGGACCGCACCGGTATTTACGGTGAGGATCTCTCCTATCCCGAAGCCATGGACCCCTACCACCTGGTGGATGAGGCGGCCCTGCGGGATAAGCTGCCCAAGCTCTACATGACCTGCGGCACGGAGGACTTTATGCACGAGGATAATGTGGCGCTGAAGAACTACATGCAGTCCAAGGGCCTGAATTTCCGCTATGAGGAGTGGCCCGGCGAGCATGAGTGGGGCTTCTGGGATGTTTCGATCCAGAAGATGCTGGAATATTTTCTGATTGGCTGAAAGGAGAAAAAATATGATTCCCAAGACGATGAAGGCACTGGTTGCCTACGGCAAGCATGATTATAAGCTGGAAACCAACTATCCCGTCCCCGAGTGCGGGCCCGATGATATCCTTATCAAGACCGAGGGCTGCGGCATCTGCGCCGGTGACCTGAAATGCATGCACGGCGCGGAGCGTTTCTGGGGCAATGAGACGGATCCCTCCTGGGTCAAGCCCCCCTTTATTCCCGGCCATGAGTTCCTGGGCCGTATCGTAGCCGTGGGCGAGAATGTGAAGGAGTATAAGCTGGGTGAGCGCATCACTGCTGACCAGATCGTCCCCTGCGGCGAGTGCCGTTTCTGTAAGAGCGGCCGCTATTGGATGTGCCAGCCCCACGCCACCTTCGGCTTCCAGTCCACCAATAACGGCGGCATGGCAGAGTATGTCCGCTATCCCAAGACGGCGGTGCTGCACCGTGTGCCGGAGGATATGCCCCTGGAGAAGGCCCTGCTGGTGGAGCCCTACGCCTGCTCCAAGCACTGCGTGGACCGCGCACAGATCACCAACGAAGACGTGGTGGTCATTTCCGGTGCCGGTACCCTGGGCCTGGGCATGGTCACCTATGCCCGCATGAAGAATCCCGCCAAGCTCATCGTGCTGGATATGATGGACGCCCGCCTGGAGAAGGCCAAGGAGTTCGGCGCCGACCTGGTCTGGAACCCCTCCAAGGTGGATGTGGTGGCCGAGATCATGAAGCTGACGGACGGCTACGGCTGCGATATTTATATCGAGGCCACCGGCCATCCCTCCTCCGTCACCCAGGGCATGAATATGATCCGCAAGCTGGGCCGCTTTGTGGAGTTTTCCGTGTTCGGTGCCCCCACCACGCTGGATTGGTCCGTCATCGGCGACGGCAAGGAGCTGGATGTCCTGGGCTCCCACCTGTCCCCCTACTGCTTCCCCTTTGTCATCGAGCATATCCATGACGGCACCCTGAAGACCGATGGCATGATCACCCAGACCTTCCAGCTGGAGGATTGGGAGAAGGCCTTTGACTACGCCACCGGTAAATACGGACACTTTAAGATCGCCTTTGTATTTTGAGCGGAGGTAGCCCATGCGTTTTGAAGAAAAGGTAAGCTGTATCCGATCCGGCGAGACGGCTTTGGGCATTGAGTTGGGCTCTACCCGGATAAAATCCGTGCTCATCGGGCCGGATCACACGGTGCTGGCCAGCGGAGCCTTCCAGTGGGAGAACACCCTGAACCACGGCCTGTGGACCTATAAGCTGGAGGATGCCGTATCCGGTGTGCAGGCCAGCTTCCGGGACCTGGACGAGTCCGTGGCGCGCACCTATGGCATACACCTGGAGTCCATCGGCGCCATCGGCATATCCGGCATGATGCACGGCTACCTGGCCCTGGACGAGGCCGGAAACCAGCTGGCCCCGTTTCTGACCTGGCGCAACACCAACACCGTGGCTGCGGCGGAGGAGCTGACGCAGCTGTTCCGGTTCAATATTCCCCTGCGCTGGTCCATTGCCCAGCTCTATCAGGCCGTGCTGCAAAAGCAGCCCCATGTTCCCCATGTGGCCCATATCACCACCCTGGCCGGCTATATCCACTACCGCCTCACCGGTCGCTTTGCCATGGGCGTGGGAGATGCCTCCGGCATGTTCCCCATCGACCCGGCCACCCATGACTTCGACGCCGGCATGCTGGATCAGTTTGATGCCCTGGTGGCGCCCTACGGATTCCCGTGGCGCATCCGCCAGATCCTGCCCCAGGTACTGACGGCAGGTACCTGCGCCGGCACGCTGACCGAAGCGGGCGCGCAGCTGCTGGATCCCAGCGGCCGGCTGCATCCGGGCGTTCCCCTGGCACCCCCGGAGGGGGATGCCGGCACCGGCATGGCGGCCACCAACTCCGTGGCCGTCCGCACCGGCAACGTGTCCGCCGGCACATCCATTTTCTCCATGGTGGTGCTGGAGCGCCCCCTGCGCAAGCTGTATCGGGACATCGATATTGTCTCCACTCCCTCCGGCCACTCCGTGGCCATGGTCCACTGCAATAACGGCACCACGGAGATCGACGCCTGGTGCAAGCTGTTCAAGCGCTTTGCCCAGCTGCTGGGCGCCCAGGCCGACGACGCGGCCGTCTACCGTCTGCTCTTTGAGGAGAGCCTGCAGGGCGACGACGACTGTGACGGCGTCGTGTATTATAACTACATGGCCGGTGAGCCGGTGGTGGGCCTGACCGAGGGTCTGCCCATGCTGCTGCGCAAGCCGGAAAGCGCATTCACCCTGGCCAACTTCATGCGCTCTCAGCTCTGTGCCGTCATGGCGGCCCTGGCAGTGGGCATGCGTATCCTGGCCGATGAGCAGGTCAGGATCGACCGTCTCACCGGTCACGGCGGTATATTCAAAACTCCCGGCGTAGCCCAGCGCTACCTGGCTGCGGCAATGGGTGCGCCCGTGTCGGTGATGGCCGAAGCCGGCGAGGGCGGCCCCTACGGCATGGCCCTGCTGGCCCAGTACCTCACGGTACACGCCTCCGGCAAAACTCTGGAGGACTTCCTCCAGAAGGACGTTTTCCGGACGGAGGACAGCAGCGTTTATGTCCCCACGGCCGACGAGTGCGCGGCCTATCGCCGCTATCTGGAGCAGCATCATCGCGGCCTGGCCGCGGAGCATGCCGCTGTGGATGCCCTGCTGACCGCCAAAGACTAACACCATAAAAAGGACCGTTTTTGACCCCCGCCCGATTCCAACGGGCAAGGCCGAAAGCGGTCCTTTTTTACGCCGGTGCAGGCATCTCCCGTCCCGCAAAATATTATTGTGCAAAATGCCATTTATATCCAAAACAACGCCGTTAAAAAAACAGATGCACGAACAAAAAGTTGTATCAGGAATATTCCGTTACTTTTATGGAAAATATTTTTGTTTCCGTCCTAAAAAGTTCTGTAAAAAAATTTTTTCTACTGATGTTATAATAATTCTCACTCATAAAATATGTACCACACATATGGTACATTTCATTGTCCGGGTAAAAACCCAAAAAATTATCCGGAAAAAATATAACTTTTCAGCTAAAAAAGTTATGGTCAAAACGACGGTACAATATCCACATTTTTTCAGTCTCTCCCAAAAAAATACAGAAAATTTGACGACCTCCGCAAATCTTTCCTATAATGAATTGTCTCGCAAGGCGAGAAAATTCGGCAAGTGCCGAGATGAAGAGAGGAAGACTGAATGGAAAAATATCTTGTATTATCGACCTTTGTCGGTTCCATCCTTGCGCTGCTGTTTGCGCTCATCACCGGCAAGCGGGTTCTGAGCTACGACGAGGGCACCCCTCTGATGAGCAAGATCTCCCGCTCCATCCGCGAGGGCGCCAACGCCTATCTGCGCCGGCAGTACACCGTGGTGGGTATCTTCTTTGCCTGCATGGTCGTGGTGCTGTGCGTCATGGCGGCTTGCAAGCTGCTGACCTGGTTCGTCCCCTTCGCATTCCTGACCGGCGGCTTTTTCTCCGGTCTCAGCGGCTTTGTGGGCATGCGCATTGCCACCAAGGCCAACTGCCGCACCGCCAACGCCTGCCGTGACGGCCTGAATAAGGGCCTGCGGGTGGCGTTCTCCGCCGGCAGCGTCATGGGCTTCACTGTGGTGGGCCTGGGCCTGCTGGATATCTCCGTGTGGTTCCTGCTGCTGCGCTTTGTGTTCAAGCTGGAGGCGGCGGACATCACCAGCGCCATGCTGACCTTCGGTATGGGCGCCAGCTCCATGGCCCTGTTCGCCCGTGTAGGCGGCGGCATCTTCACCAAGGCCGCCGACGTGGGCGCGGACCTGGTGGGCAAGGTGGAAGCGGGCATCCCCGAGGATGACCCCCGCAACCCCGCCGTCATCGCCGATAACGTGGGCGACAACGTGGGCGACGTGGCCGGCATGGGCGCGGACCTGTATGAGTCCTATGTGGGCTCCATCATCTCCGCTTCCGCCCTGGGCGTGGCCGCCTTCTCCGACCAGGCCTTCAAGGCCATGGCCATCCCCATGGTCATGGCGGCCGTGGGCATTCTCTGCTCCATCATCGGCTCCTTCTTTGTCAGGACCGATGAAAACGCCGACCAGCGCACCCTGCTCAAGGCCCTGTCCCGGGGCACCAACCTGGCCGCCATTCTCATTGCCATTATCTCCTTCTTCCTGGTCTGGGCGCTGCTGGGCATCGAGCATTGGGGCCTGTATGTCGCCATTCTCTCCGGTCTGGTGGCCGGCGTGCTCATCGGTAAAGCCACCGAATACTACACCTCCGACACCTATAAACCCACCCAGGAGCTGAGCAGCAAGAGCCAGACCGGCTCCGCCACCATCATCATCGGCGGTCTGGGCCTGGGCATGCTGTCCACGGCCATCCCCATCGTCATCGTGGCCGTTTGCATCCTGCTGGCCTTCTTCCTGTCCGGCGGCGCTGCCAGCACAGGCATGGGCCTGTACGGCATCGCCCTGGCAGCCGTGGGCATGCTCTCCACCCTGGGCATCACCCTGGCCACCGACGCCTATGGCCCCGTGGCCGATAACGCCGGCGGCATCGCCGAAATGGCCGGTCTGGAGCCGGAGGTGCGCACCCGCACCGACGCCCTGGACTCCCTGGGCAACACCACCGCCGCCACCGGCAAGGGCTTCGCCATCGGCTCCGCCGCCCTCACCGCCCTGGCTCTCATGGCCTCCTATATTGAAAAGGTCAAGGAAGTGGGCGTTGCCGTCACCTTTGAGGATTTCTCTCTCATGAACCCCGTGGTGCTGGTGGGCCTGTTCATCGGCGCATGCCTGCCCTTCATCTTCGCAGCGCTGACCATGAACTCCGTGGGCTGCGCGGCCCAGAGCGTGGTGCTGGAAGTCCGCCGCCAGTTCCGGGAGATCGCCGGCCTCATGGAGGGCAAGGCGGATCCCGAGTACGCCAAGTGCGTGGATCTGTGTACCCGCGCCAGCCTGAAGGAAATGGTCCTGCCCACGGTCATCGCCGTGGTCACCCCCATCGTGGTGGGTATGATCCTGGGCTTCAAGGGCGTTGTGGGCCTGCTGGCCGGCGCCACCGTCACGGGCTTCCTCATGGCCATCTACATGGCCAACGCCGGCGGCGCGTGGGACAATGCCAAGAAGTATATCGAGGCCGGCAACTACGGCGGCAAGGGCAGCGACAGCCATAAAGCCGGCGTGGTGGGCGACACCGTAGGCGATCCCTTCAAGGATACCGCCGGCCCGGCCATCAACATCCTCATCAAGCTGCTGAGCATGGTTTCCATCGTGTTCGCCGGCCTGATCGTGAACTATTCCCTGCTGTAAACCATCGTTACCCTCCGCGTAAATTTTTACGCATACCCAACATACCCCAGCGAACAGGAGCCGCGGCGTTGCCGCGGCTCCTGTTCAAGCTGTCTGTAAACAGAGGAGCCGCGGCGTCGCCGCGGCTCCTCTGTGTTTTTCCCATCAAACCGTTTCAGTTCTGCCGCCGGATCTCCCCCTCCGTCACAATGGGATAGCGGATGAGCCTGTCCCCGTCCAGGTCCTCCCGGTGCATGTCCACGGCGGTGATCTGCCGGTTGTCGTAGGTGGTGTAGTAGTAGATCCCCCGGTCCGCGTTCCAGCAGGCGGAGTACAGGGTCATCTCATAGGCCCCGTCCGTCACCTGGCAGCAGCCGCGCTGCTGCTCCACGGACCCCAGGATGTGAAACATCTGGCTCACGCTCTCCCGCTCACCCGGCCCGGACAGGGCGTTCAGCCTGGTAAATGCCGCCCGGACGAACCGGGACTGGCTGGACAGATCCCCGGGCAGGCCCATGCCGCCCATGCCCCGGCTGTACAGATCCAGCCCCAGCGCCCCGGCAAATACGTCCTCCGGCTGCCTGCTGGATACCCCGGCGTAGTTGTTCAGGGCAAAAAGCTGCATAGGAAACGGCGGGTTATTGGTCAGCACGCCCACGGGATCATCATAGATGTGCAGCCCGTCCGCCGTAGCCTCCACCACGATGCACGCCTCCCTGTCCGCGATCATCCAGTGCAGCTGCGCCGCCGGAAGCTGCGGGGAAAAGGGCGTCCCCGTGAGCGCCATGCCGGCCAGGGCTTCTCTTGCCTCCCGCACCGATGCGCACCGGCCCAGGATCCACGGGATCAGCTCAAACTGCGCCACATACGCCGCATCCTTTCCGCCCCCGCCATCGCTGTAAACTGCGTTGCCCACGAAGTTGAGCCCCGCCATGCCCAGTCCTTTTTCGTTCACCGCGTCATAGTAAAGGGGATACCCCTCCGCCACAAAGGCCATGCCGATCATGGCATAGTGGGACTCCATCGCGTCCCCCTGGCGAAAAACAAAGGGATAATTTCTCGGCGTCACGGTGACCTCCTCCCCGTAGGAGAACTCATAGTCTAAGTTTCGGCCCATGTAAAAGTCCTTCGTTTGGTAAGTTGCCGCTGTACACATATTCGCACCTCATTTTCGGTCTTTTCCTTTATTATACCGCTCGGCGCCCAGAATTAACAGCCCTTTTTCCGCCCCGGTCCCGGGGTATATCCCCGCCCGGGGGCGCATAGGGTAGCAAAAAAAGGAAAGGTGGAATTCATATGTCCCGCAAGCCTGTCCGGGTCTTTCTCATCCCCAAGAGCATCGCCTTGGCCGCCTGTGCGCTGCTGGCCGCCGCCGCCATTTTCGGTGCCGTTAATGTGCCCGCCGCCATCACCGCCGTCACAGCCGCCCGCCAGCTCCCCATTTACAGTGTGGACCGTCCCGATGAGGACGGCAAGAAATACTGCGCCATCTCCTTCGACGCCGCCTGGGGCAACGAGGACACCCAAATGCTCATCGACATTCTGAATCAGTACCAGGTCAAGGCCACCTTCTTCCTGGTGGGGGATTGGGTGGATAAATATCCCGAGTCCGTCCAGGCGCTGCACGAGGCGGGCATGGAGGTCATGAACCACTCCAACCACCACGACCATTATAATTCCCTCTCCGCCGACCAGATCGTCGCCGATGTCACCGCCTGCAACGATAAGGTCAAGGCCATAACCGGCGTCGCCCCCACCCTGATCCGCTGCCCCTACGGTGAGTACGACGACCATGTCATCTCCGCCATCCGCTCCCTGGGCATGGAACCCATCCAGTGGGATGTGGAACCGCCGGCAGCAGAGTAAAGGCCCCCGCGGCAGATCCTTTCGGCGATTTTTCTCTCAAATTCCTATGAAAATCCCGCAAAAGCCCTTGCATTTGCTTTTTTGATGTGCTATACTCTGCCCCAGAAGTTAGTCGCGGCTAACTATTTTTTATTCCCAGTAGTTAGTCGTCCTTAACAAAATATACGGCGGGGGGCCGATCCCCGCGGAAAAGAGGCGTATATGTCAGACAATGAGAAAAATTTCCTGCAGATCGTGGACCTTAAAAAGGGCTACGGCGCCGGTGAGACCCGGCAGGAGGTGCTGCGGGGTATGAACTTCTCCGTGGCCAAGGGGGAGATCTGCGTGCTGCTGGGCCCCTCCGGCAGCGGCAAATCCACCCTGCTGAACATCATCGGCGGCATCGACAACGCCGACGGCGGCTACATCTCCATCGGCGGCGACAAGCTCCAGGACATGAGCGAAAAGCGGCTCACCCAGTACCGCCGCAAGCACCTGGGCTATGTGTTCCAGCTGTATAACCTCATCGGCAACCTGAACGTGAAGGAGAACATCGAGACCGGCGCCTACCTCTCCGATGCCCCTCTGGACATTGACGAGCTGCTGCACACCCTGGGCCTTTACGAGCACCGCTATAAGCTGCCCAATCAGCTCTCCGGCGGCCAGCAGCAGCGGGTTTCCATCGGCCGGGCCATTGTGAAAAATCCCGACATTCTCCTGTGCGACGAGCCCACCGGCGCCCTGGATTACGCCACCTCCAAGGAGATTTTAAAGCTCATTGAGGACATCAACCAAAAGTACGGCAACACCGTGGTCATGGTCACCCATAACGAGGCCATCCGGGGCATGGCCGATCATGTAGTCAAGCTCCGGGACGGCCAGGTCCGCAGCAATGAGCGCAACGACCGCAAAATTTCTGCGGCCGACCTGGAATGGTAAGAGGTGCATACATGAAAAAGAAGATCAAAAATCCCCTGAGAAAGCGCGTGGGCCGGGAGCTGCTGGGGGATTGGCGAAAGTAGCTGGTGGTGTTTCTGTTCCTGGTGCTGACCATCGGCTTCGTCTCGGGCATGTATGTGGCCAACGAGAGCATGATGTCCGCCAACCGCTCCGGCGCCGAAAAGTACAAGCTGGAGTACGGCCACTTCGAGCTCAAGTCCCAGGCGGATGACGCCCTTTTGTCGGCCATCGCCGCCGGCGATAAGGCCGATGTGAAGCAGTTCTACCTGGACAAGGCCCAAAAGGAGCTGGACGAGAAGTTCCGGAGCGAATTTGAAAAGGAGTTTGATGCCAAATTCCAAACGGAGTTTGCCGCCAAATTCCGCGCCCAGTTTGACCCCACCTTCCGGGAGCAGTTCGATGCCCAGTTCCAGGCCGGGGTCCTGCAGCAGCTGATAGCCTCCGGCGCGGACCAGCAGACGGCATCTGCCATGCTCCCCGCCGCCGTGGCCCAGGCCAAGGCCAGCGGCGCCTATCAGGCCGCCTACGACCAGGCTTACCCCGCCGCCTATGACCAGGCCTATAAAGCCGCCTACGACGACGCCTACGCCGGCGCTTATGATGACGCCTACGCCACGGCCTATCAGGAGGCCCAGGATAAGCTCCAGACCGAGATCGACGAGAAATACGCCGACGCGGAGGAAAAATACGAGCTCAATGACCCGGATTTCAAGCCCGTCCCCGTGACCCTGTACGAGAACTTCTTCCGCAATGAAACGGAGGATAACAACAACGACGGCCAGAGCGACGGCACCGTCCGCGTCTACGCCCCCACGGAGGACATCAACCTGGCCTGCCTGCTGGATGGCCGCTTCCCGGCGTCGGCGGACGAGATCGCCATTGACCGCATGCACGCGGACAACGTGGGCGTCCGGGTGGGCGACACCATCACCGTAGGCGGCGAAGAATTTCAGGTGGTGGGCCTGCTGGCCTATGTGAACTACTCCACCCTCCACGAAAAGACCACAGACCTGATGTTCGATGCTCTGAAGTTCGACGTGGCCCTGGTCACGGAGGATGGCTTCGCCCGGCTCCACGAGTCCGTCCACTACGCCTACGCCTGGCGGTACGTCACGCCTCCCGCAGACGAGACGGCGGAAAAGTCCCTCTCCGATGACTTCATGCGGGCCCTGCTGACACAGACTGTTGTGGCGGAGAACGACCTGCAGGACTATGTGCCCCGGTACGCCAACCCCGCCGTCAATTTTGCCCCCGACGACATGGGCTCTGATGAAGCCATGGGCGGCGTTCTGCTGAATATCCTCACGGTGATCATCGCCTTCATCTTTGCCGTGACCATCAGCAACACCATTGCCAAGGAGTCCCCGGCCATCGGCACCCTCCGGGCCTCCGGCTACACCCGGGCGGAGCTCACGCGCCACTACCTGACCATGCCCGTCATCGTGACGCTCCTGGCCGCCGTAGTGGGTAATATTCTCGGCTACACGCTGTTCAAGAACGTGGTGGTGGGCATGTACTATAACAGCTACAGTCTCCCCACCTACCAAACCATCTGGAACGGTCAGGCATTCCTCAAGACCACGGTGATCCCGGTGGTGTTGATGTTCGTGGTGAACCTGCTCATCATCACCCGGATGATGCGTCACACACCCCTGGAGTTCCTTCGCCGGCAGCTGAAAAAGTCCCGGCGGAAAAAGGCTGTGCGCCTGCCGTCCTGGCGGTTTTTCGCCCGCTTCCGCCTGCGGATCATTTTCCAGAACGTGAGCAACTATGTCATCCTGTTTTTGGGCGTATTTTTCGTCATGGTCCTGCTGGCCATGGCCGTAGGCATGCCCAGCACCCTGGCCTATTACCAGGACAATTCCGAAAATATGATCTTCGCCAAGTACCAGTATGTGCTCAAGGACTACGAGGATGCAGACGGCAATGCCGTCACCACCGCCATAGACGGCGCGGAGAAGTTCTCCCTGTCGACCCTGCTGCACCGGAGTGATGTGCTGGACGAAGAGGTCTCCGTATACGGTGTAGAGCCGGACAGCCGGTATGTCCTCTGCCCGGGCCTGGCGGACCTCACCGGCAGCCGGGTCTATATCACCCAAAGCTTCAGCGACAAGTACGGCATCCAGGTGGGCGACACCGTGACCCTGGACGAAAAATACGAAAACAAGAGCTACGAATTCACCGTCGCGGGCCTGTATGACGGCAGTCAGAGCATCGCCGTGTTCATGCCCATTGCGGAGTTCCGGGAGACATTCGGCCAGGATGAAAACGCCTTCTCCGGCTTCTTCTCTGATGCGGAGCTCACAGACCTGGACCTGGACAACGTGGCCACGGTCATCACCATCCGGGACATTCAGAAGATGGCCGACCAGCTGGATCACTCCATGGGCTCCTACATGACCTATTTCCAGTATCTGTGCATCCTCCTGTCGGCGGTGATGATCTACCTGCTGACCAAGCTCATCATCGAGAAGAACGAAAACGCCATCTCCATGGTGAAGATCCTGGGCTACCAGACCGGCGAAATTGCCCGCCTGTACCTGCTGAGCACCACCATCGTCCTGGTGCTGGCGGACGCTGTCAGCGTGTTTTTGGGCACAGCCGTCATGAAGACGGCCTGGCGTGTCATCATGGCCAGCTACAGCGGCTGGTTCGACTTCCGCATGGAGCCTGTGGGCTATGTAAAGATGTTCGCCTTTGTGCTCATCGGCTACCTGCTGGTGCTGCTTCTGGACTTCCGCCGGATTCAAAAGATTCCCCTGGACCGGGCGCTGAAGGGCGCGGAATGACCCCCTGTATAAAGCTTTAAGAGGTCCGCAAGTCCCGTTTGGGACTTGCGGACCTCTTATTTTTCTCTGCTTTCCGCCCTCATTCATGCCCTTCGGCAGCGATCATGTGCAGTCCGTGCTCCAGGGCACCGATGACGGCTCCCAGGTTCTCCCGGGCCGCCTTTTCCGACCCCGGGAGATTCAGCAGCAGGCTGCTCCCTCTGGTCCCGGCCACAGCCCGGGACAGCATGGCCCGAGGAGTGACCTTCAGCCCCTCCACCCACATGGCCACGGGGATAGCGGGGATCTCCCGCTCCAGCACGGCCCGGGTCGCCTCCGGCGTCACATCCCGGGGAGACAGGCCCGTGCCGCCGGTGGTCACAATGAGGTCGATGCCCCTCCGGTCGGCGCAGTCCCGGAGCTCCGCGCTGATCCGCTCCATTTCATCCGGCAGGATGGCGGTGTGTGTGACGGCAAACCCCGCCTCCTCCAGCATGGCCCGGACGGCGGGCCCGCTGGTGTCCTGCCGCAGGCCCTGGCTGCCCTTATCGCTTACGGTGATCACGGCGGCTGTATACTTCATAGCGCTTCCTCCTGTTTTCTGTAACCTAAGGCGGCGGAGATCATAGTCGCCGTAGCGCAGACCTGCTGCACCGCCGCGTGAAATTCATCCGAGTGTGCGCTGCGCAGCATACCGATGATCCCCACGGTGTACTGCACTTTCCCCTCCACGTTGTAGATAGGCGCTGAAATGGAGCGCAGGCCGATCTTGTATTCCCCGTTTTCAATGGCATAGCCCTGGCCGCGGCACGTCTCCACCTCCCGCAGCAGGGCAGGAATGTCCGTAACGGTGTGGGGCGTAAATTGCGTCATGTTCTGGCTTCGCAGCAGATTCTCCGCCCCGGCCCGGGACATATGCGCCAGGAACACCTTTCCCTGAGATGTGCAGAAAACCGGCAGCCGGGATCCGATATCCGACACGATCCGCAGGCCGCCCCGGGCCTCCACCTGGTCCAGTGTGATGACGCTGCCGCTCTCGTAAACGGAGAGCATCACGGATGCCCCGGCCTCCCGGCACAGATGCTCCATATAGGGCCGCGCCACCAGCGAGATGTCCCAGGACCGCTCCACCTGCCGCCCGTATTCAAACAGACGCATGCCCAGCGCATATCTCCCATCCGGGGTCTGGGTCACCACGTCGTATCCCCGCATGGTGGTCAGCAGCCCGAACACCGTGCTTTTGGGGTAGCCGCACAGGGCCGCCAGATCCTTCAGCAGCAGCGGCTTGCCCGCCTGGTTCATGATCTGCAGCAGCTCCATGGCCTTGGCCACGGACAGAATGATGTTGCCGTCCACCATCGCGCACCCACTCCTTTCCCCTTCAGCATAGCAAAATCGCCCTTCCCCGTCAAGAATAATCCGACAACTCCGTCGTTAAATCCGATAATACCGAACGCCCCGTTTGAAATCTCCCCGCCCGGAATGGTAAAATCAAGGGGAAAAGGAAGGGTTTCCGTATGAACGATGGAGCAGGCAGAAGCATTACATATCTCAGGCTGTCGGTGACGGACCTGTGCGACCTTCGCTGCCGGTACTGCATGGCGGAGGAGGGCATGGAAAAGCGTCCCCATGGGGCTCTGTGCTCTTTTGAGGAGCTGCAGGCGTTTGCCGCAGCCGCCGCCCGGCTGGGCGTGAAAAAAATACGCATCACCGGCGGCGAGCCCCTGGCCCGCCGGGGCATCACAGACCTGTGCGCCATGCTGCGGGCCGTCCCCGGCGTGGAGGAGCTGTGCCTGACCACCAACGGCACCCGTCTTGCCCAGCTGGCCCGCCCCCTGCGGGAGGCCGGCGTGGACCGGCTGAACATCAGCCTGGATTCCCTCCGCCCGGAGCGCTATCGCGCCATCACCCGGACAGGCAGCCTGGACACGGTCCTCTCGGGCATCCGCGCCGCGGAGGACGCGGGTTTTGAAAATATGAAGATCAACTGCGTCCTCCTGGGCGGCATCAACGACGATGAAATTGAAGACTTCGTCCGCCTGACCCTGGATAAACCCTGGCAGGTGCGCTTCATTGAGCTGATGCCCATGGGCGTGTGCGCCGCCTGGCCCCGGGAGCGTTTTTTGCCGGCGCAGGCGGTCCTGGACCGGGTGCCGCAGCTGCAGGCGGCCGGCTCCAGCGGCGTCGCCAAGCTCTACCGTTTGCCGGGTGCGGCTGGCACCGTGGGGCTCATCGAGCCCATGAGCTGCGCCTTCTGCGCAGATTGTTCCCGCATCCGCATCACGGCGGACGGCAAGCTGAAGCCCTGCCTCCATTCGGATGCAGAGCTCTCCCTGCGGGGTCTCACAGGCGCGGCCCTGGAGCAGGCCATCCGCCGGGGCATCGCCATGAAGCCCCAGCGGCACCATCTGGAGGAGACCGGCCGCACGGAAACACACCGGAGCATGTTTGAGATCGGGGGCTGACGGATATGGATTTGACACATTTTAATGAGCAGGGCCGGGCCCACATGGTGGATGTAAGCGAAAAGGCCCCCACCCACCGGGTAGCCCGGGCCACCGCCACAGTGCATATGGCCGCCGAAACCATGGCCAGGATCCGCCAGGGCCGCATCGGCAAGGGCGATGTGCTGGCCGTGGCCCAGGTAGCGGGCATCATGGCCGCCAAGAAAAACAGCGACCTGGTCCCCATGTGCCACCCCCTGCTGCTGACAAAGGTGGACATTACATTTGAATTAGAGGATACCGCCCTGCACATCTGCAGCGAGGTCCGCTGCACCGGCGAAACAGGCGTGGAAATGGAGGCCCTGACGGCGGTCTCTGTGGCGGCGCTGACGGTGTACGATATGTGCAAGGCCGTCCAGCGGGATATGACCATCACCGACATCCGCCTTCTTTATAAGGAAGGCGGCAAGAGTGGTGTATATGAAGCTGAGGTGTAGAGCATGGCAGCAGTTACAGCGGTAAACATCAGCGAAAAAAAGGGCACGCGCAAGCACGAGGTGCCTTATATTGACCTCAAGTGCCATCACGGCATCGTGGGCGATGCACACGCCGGCGACTGGCACCGGCAGATCAGCCTTTTGGCGGACGAAAGCGTGGACACCATGCGCGCCATCTGCCCCATTCCCCTGGATGCCGGGGTTTTCGCGGAAAATATCAATACCCGGGGCATCGACCTCAAGCATCTGCCCGTGGGCACCCACCTGCGGGTTGGTGAAACGGAGCTGGAGGTCACCCAGATCGGCAAGCAGTGCCATAACGACTGTGAGATCAAGCGCACCGCCGGCAAATGCGTCATGCCCACAGAGGGCATCTTTGCCGTGGTGGTGAAAGAGGGCCGCGTGCAGGCCGGGGACGAGATCGAGGTGCTGAAATGAAGCTCATTAAAACAGAGGACGCCGTAGGCCATGTGCTCTGCCACGACATGACTCAAATTATCAAGGATCAGTATAAGGACGCCCGCTTCCGCAAGGGCCATGTGGTCACGGCGGAGGACATCCCGGTGCTGCTGTCCATGGGCAAGGAGCATCTGTACGTCTGGGAAATGACCCCCGGCATGGTCCACGAAAACGACGCGGCGGAGCGTCTTTTGGCGCTGTGTGGCCGGGAGAACATGACCCGCAGCGAAGTGAAAGAGGGCAAGATCGAGCTGAAAGCCGCCTGCGACGGTCTGTTTCTGGTGGATAGCCAACGCCTCGTGGCGGTGAACAGCCAGGACGAGGTGATGATCGCCACCCGCAAGGGCGGCACCGCCGTCCGCAAGGGGGATAAGCTGGCCGGCATGCGAGTGATCCCCCTGATCATCGCCGAAGAAAAGCTGCAAAAGGCGGAGCAGGCCGCAGGCCCCGCCCCCCTGCTGACGCTAAAGCCCTTCGTCCGCAAAACCGCCTGCATTGTCGCCACCGGCGGCGAGGTGAAAAAGGGCCTCATCAAGGACACCTTCACCCCCGTGGTCATCGAAAAGCTGAAGACCTGCGGCATCGAGACGCTGGAGGTAGTCTATTCCGGTGACGGCGTGGAGAACGTCCGGGACGCGGTGCTTTCCATGCGCGGGAAGAACCCGGACATGATCCTCTGCACCGGCGGCATGAGTGTGGACCCGGATGACAATACCCCCGGCGGCATCAAGGCGGCCGGTGCGAATATCGTCTGCTACGGTGCTCCGGTACTCCCCGGTGCCATGTTCCTTCTGGGCTATTTTGAAGACGGCCTGCCCGTCATGGGCCTTCCCGGCTGCGTCATGTATGCCGGTGCCACGATTTTTGACCTGATCCTGCCCAAGGTGGCAGCGGATGTGCCCGTGAAGCGCAGCGACATTGCCGCCCTGGGCGAGGGCGGTCTGTGCCTGGGCTGTAAGGAGTGCCATTACCCCATCTGCCCCTTCGGTAAGTGAAAAATGCTATGCGCCCAGGAGGGCGCATAGTTGTTGCAAACCGTTATCCTCGCAAAAGAATTGCGTCGATATAAAACAAAAATCAGAAAGGAAAAACCAAGATGAAAAAGTTTATCTCCCTGCTCCTGGCGCTGGTCATGGCTCTGAGCCTGGTGGCCTGCGGCAGCAAAGACGACAAGAAGACCGATGAGACCGTAGAGCTGACGGTGTTTGCCGCCGCCTCCCTCACCGAGTCCCTCACCGCCATCGGCGACAAGTACATGGCCGATAACCAGAACGTGAAGATCAGCTTCAACTTCGATTCCTCCGGCAAGCTGCTGACCCAGATCGAGGAAGGCGCCGTGTGTGACCTGTTCATTTCCGCCGCTCCCAAGCAGATGAACGCTCTGGACGGCTCCCTGAAGGATGATTCCGAGAAGAACCCCAAGGGTCAGGATCTGCTGGTAGCCGGCAGCCGCATCGACCTGCTGGAGAACAAGGTGGTCCTGGCCGTGGCCGAGGGCAGCGACAAGGGCATCGACAGCTTCGATAAGCTGGCCGACCTGCTGAAAAACGGCGACGTGAAGCTGGCCATCGGCAACAGCGACGTGCCCGTGGGCCAGTACACCCAGAAGATCTTCAAGTTCTATGACATTGACGAGGCCGCCATTGCCGACAAGCTGACCTATGGCTCCAACGTCAAGGAAGTCACCACCGCCGTGTCCGAGGGCACCGTGGACTGCGGCATCATCTATGCCTCCGACGCCTACTCCGCCAAGCTGACCGTGGCCGCCGAGGCCACCGCCGACATGTGCGGTCAGGTCATCTACCCCGCCGCCGTGCTGAACACCTCTACCCAGCAGGATGCTGCCGCCGCATTCCTGAAGTATCTCCAGGGCGCCGAGGCTTCCGCCGAGTTCGAGAAGGTTCTGTTCACCCCCCTGAGCAAGTAATTTTTCATCCCCACGAAACCGGGCAGGGCGCGTTTAGCGCCCTGCCCACATCCCGTTTTTCTGGAGGTCCCCTATGGATTGGTATCCCCTGTTAAACTCGCTGCGCATCGCCGCCATTTCGGCGGTGGTGGTGTTCTTCACGGGCATCGCCGCAGCGTACTATATTGCCAAGCTCCCGCGTTTGGTCAAAGGCATTCTGGACGTAATATTGACTCTGCCCCTGGTGCTGCCGCCCACGGTGGTGGGCTATCTGCTGCTGCGGGTGCTGGGGCCGAAACGTCTCATCGGCGCCTGGGTGCTGGAGGCCTTCGGCATCCGCATGGTCATGACCTGGTGGTCCACCATCTTCGCCACGGTGGTGGTGGTATTTCCGCTGATGTACCGCACGGTCCGGGGCGCCTTCGAGGCTTTTGACGAGACGCTGGCCTACGCCGGACAGACCCTGGGCCTGTCCAACACCTACATCTTCTGGCATATCCGCATGCCCTACTGCCGCCAGGGTGTGCTGGCCGGCGCAGTGCTGGCCTTTGCCCGGGCCCTGGGCGAATATGGCGCCACCAGCATGATCGCCGGCTATACCCCCGGCAAGACCGCCACCGTGTCCACCACCGTCTATCAGCTCTGGCAGGTGGGCAACGATGCCCTGGCCCTGAAGTGGGTGCTGGTGAACATCGGCATTTCCGCCGTGATACTGCTGGTGGTGAACATGCTGGAAAAGAAAAACCTGCTGACGGCAGCGGGCCGCGGAAGGAGGCAGACCGCATGAGCCTTATGGTCGACATTGAGAAGAAGCTGGGCAGCTTCACCCTGCGCTCGAAATTCGAGACGGATCATGGCACCATGGCCCTGCTGGGTGCCTCCGGCTGCGGCAAGAGCGTCACTCTCAAGTGCATCGCCGGCATCATGACCCCGGACCGGGGCCGTATCGTCCTGGACGGTGTGACCCTTTTTGACAGTGAGAAACACATTGACCTGACGCCTCAGCAGCGGCAGGTGGGGTATCTGTTCCAGCAGTACGCCCTGTTCCCCAATATGACCGTGGCCCAGAACATCCAGTGCGGCATCCGCACCGGCAGCCGGGCGGAAAAGCAGCAGCGGGCCGCCCAGCAGCTGCGCCGCTTCCGCCTGGAAGGCCTGGAGAAGAAGTACCCCGCCCAGCTCTCCGGCGGCCAGCAGCAGCGGGTGGCCCTGGCCCGCATCCTGGCCTCCGAGCCCAAGGCCATTTTGCTGGACGAACCCTTTTCGGCCCTGGACAGCTTCCTCAAGTGGAACCTGGAGCTGGAGCTTTCAGATCTTCTCTCCGGCTTTGACGGCCCCATTCTGTGGGTCAGCCACGATTTGGGCGAGTGCTACCGGAACTGCCGCACCGTCTGCGTCATAGAAAACGGCACCTCCGGTGCGGTAACGGATATGGAGGCCCTGGTGCATCACCCCGCCACCCAGAGCGCGGCCCGGCTCACCGGCTGCCGCAATTTCCTGTCCGCCCAGGGCTGCCAGGGCGGCGTGCGCCTGGACGGCTGGGGCATCACCCTGCCCCTGCCCGCCGGGGATGGCCCATGCACCGTGGCCATTCCGGATGGCGCAGTCTCCCTGGGGGCCGGCCCCTACCGGGCCCAGGTATTTCGGACCATCTGCGACCTGAATGAAACCGCCGTCCTGCTCCGCCCGGCGCAGGATGCCGCCGGGCCTATCCTGCGGGTGTCCGCGCCCAAGACTGCCGCTCCCGCCCAGGGCGCAGCCGTAGCCTTCGACCTGCTCCCGGAGCAATGCCTGTGCTACCGGTAAGCGCCATCAAAACCAACACAAAATCCCGCAAGTTCATTGAACTTGCGGGATTTATTTCTCATATGACAGTGCCCTTACGCAGCCGCCCTGTTCAGGGCGATATTCGGCTTGATCCGTCTGCGGTAGAGCCTGCACCAGCAGACCAGCAGCACCGTCAGCAGCAGTAGCCACGAAGCTGGATAGGACGCATATACCCATGTGGGTGCCATGGTGTCCGTGTTGATGGCGGCGATCCAGGCCAGGCGGAAGGCGCAGGTACACAGCAGGTTGATGACCACCGGCCGCACCGGGCTGCCGCAGCCCCGGATGGCGCCCGTAAGCACATCCGCAATGCCGAAGATCACATACGGCGCCGCCACCAGCCGCAGCCGCACCGTCCCGGCCGCCAGTACCGCCGGATCCTGGTTGTAGATAGACAGCAGCGGCACGCTCCAGATGCAGGCCACGGCGCTGAGGGTAGCCCCGGTGGCCACGGTACACAGGATGCACTTTTTCAGGATCTCCTTCACCCGCTCATACTTTCCCGCGCCGATGTTCTGGCTCAGGAAGGTCTGTGCCGACTGGTGGAAGGTGTTCATAGCCACATAGATGAATCCGTCAATGCTGCCGGCGGCGCTGCACCCGGCCACCACCACACTGCCGTAGGCATTGATGGCGCTCTGTATGACCACATTGGACACGCTGAACAGGCACCCCTGCACCCCGGCGGGAATGCCCACCTTGGCCATAAGGCTCAGGCTCCGGCGGTCAAAGCGAAGCTTCCGCCAGGAAAAATGCAGCTCGTCCTGGGTGCGCATAAGACACACCACCACCAGCACAGCGCTGAGCACCTCACTGATGACCGTAGCCAGGGCCACCCCCGCCACGTCCATCTGAAAGGAGATGACAAACAGCAGGTTCAGCGCCACATTGGTCACGCCGCTGATGGTGAGGAACAGCAGCGGTCGCTGGGTGTCGCCCCGGGCGCGCAGGGCGGCCGCGCCGTAGTTATACAGCATGATGGCCGGTGTCCCGGCGAAATAGATGTGCAGGTACGTCAGCGCCAGGTCAAAAATATCATCCGGGGTGGAGACCATGCGCAATATCCACTCCGCCATGGCATAGCCGGCGCCGCCCAGGATCAGTCCGCCCACCAGGGCCATGGCCACCGCCGTGTGGATGGCCGCGGAGATCTCCTTGCCCTTGTCCCCTTCGCCGATGTACCGGGCAATGACCACGTTCACGCCCACAGCCATGCCGATGAGCAGGTTCACCACCAGGTTCACAATAGCCGTGGTGCTGCCCACAGCGCCCAGGCTGGCGTAGCTTGCGTAGCGCCCCACCACCACAACGTCCGCCGCGTTAAACAGCAGCTGCAGCACACTGGATGCCATAAGCGGCAGGCTGAACAGCAGTAATTTCTTCAGCAGCGGCCCTGTCAGCATGTCGATGGAGCCGCCCAGCCTGAAATGATGGATCCTTTTCATATTGCCATTTCCCGCAGCCGCGCCATAGGCGCCGGATCCGCGGGCCTTTCCGTCCTGTCTGAAGTGCTCCCTCCCCAGGGCCCAACGGGCGTCCCTGCTTCGGTGCGTCCTCCTATTATAGTGGGAAAAGCGCAAAATCTCAAGCAAATTCGACACCGCATACTACACAAATATTCCCCCGACCCGCCCCGTCCGGTCATGCAGTTTTTCGTCTTTCGGTTATCTGTCTCCGTTTTCCGCCACCCAGGTGCGCACATAGTCCACAAACAGCCTGGTGGATTTGGACAGAGCCTTCTCGTCCTTCACGCCGATGCCGATGGTCCGGTCAAACTGCAGGGGTGCCCGGCAGACCTGCACGGGCATGGGGCTGTGACTCACCATGAGTCGTGGCAGCAGACTGATGCCCAATCCCTCGGACACCATGGCCAGGATGGTCCGGTCCTCCCGGGCGGTGTACTTTACATGGGGCCGGATGCCCAGCCTGTCGAAGGCAGCCATGATCTCATAGTCCTCCCCTTCCTCCAGCAGGATGAACGGCTCCACCGCCAGCTCCGATGCCGGGAACGGGTCCGCCTGGGCGTAGGGATGGTCGCAGGGCACCACCACCTGCAGCTCGTCCCGGTACAGGGGGTAGGTCTGCAGATGTTTGGTGGACGGCAGGCGGAAGAAGCCGCAGTCCACCGCCCCGGACACGATCCAGCTCTCGATCTGCTCGTAAAAGTCCCCGGTGACCACCTCAAACTCGATGTTGGGATAAAGCTGGCCAAAGCTCTTGAGGATCCGGGGCAGCCACAGGAAAGAAACGCTGGAAAAGGTAGCCACCTTCACCAGGCCGCTGTCCATACCTTTGAGGCTCTCCACCGTCTGCATCATGCCGTGGTGGGCGGCGCAGAGCTTTTCGATCTGGGGCAGCAGGGCCCGGCCGTCCGCCGTCAGCACCACCCCGCCCCGGTTGCGGCTCAGGAGGGTGACGCCCAGCTCCCCCTCCAGGGAGTTGATGGCGTGGCTAATGCCGGACTGGGTGAAATTCATGGCCTCCGCCGCCTTGGAAAAGCTGCCGCAGGCCGCGGTTTTCAAAAAAATCTGATACTTTGTGATACTCATAAGGCACCTCCCATCCCCCTCATTATACCATACAACTCCTCATGATTTCAAGAACAAACATGCGCTTCACAAATATAATTTTCTGTGCTATGATAAATCCAGCTTAAAGATTGGAGGACAAAAATTATGGCATTGATTTCTAAGATGAACCGCTGCGCCGTGTGCGGCAGCAGCGAAGTGGTATACAACGAGGCTGCTGGTCTGTACCATTGCCCCGTGTGCGGCAAGGACAGCGCCGAGCCCATGCCCCAGGCAGACCTGACGGCTATCAATCGCATCGCCGTTCTGGGCGACGCCGACGGCGAGATGGATGAGCTCCGCCGCCGCTATCCCCACCTGGACCTGCCCACCTGGAGCAAGGAAGACCGCCTGCAGCTCTGATAAACTCACCATTCCCTATTTCTTTTCCATACTGAGGATACTCCTCAAAGAAAGATCCCGAGCCAGCCGCCCGGGATCTTTTTTGCTTCGCAAAACCATAGCAAAATAGAAATGTACGTTTCCCCCTCACACCGTCCACCGGATCTCCGCTGCGTCCCCCGCCAGCCGGATGCAGCCGATGAGCTGCGCGGCCACAGCCTTCTTCCCGTCAAAGGGCAGGTCGCCCAATCGGATCTCCCGGGGCCGCTCCTCCCGGCGTTCCCCCCGGTCCCATTCCTGCCGCAATGCCTGCCGCTCCCGTCCGATCTTCTCCAGGGCTCTGCGCAGATAGGCGGCGGGCATCGACTCACTCCGGGCAAAGGCATCCGTCAGCCGCTCCGCCTGCCGGTCCAGCTCCGCCATAGACGCGGCATATCGGCTTTCGTCGCCTTCCTCCGCCCGGGGCTTTGGGCAGCTGCCAAGCAGCTTTTCCATCTCCCCCTGCACGCGCTCCTCCAGCTCCCCCAGGTCCACCCGTATGGCTGAGCGGCAGTGGGCCAGATTATAGCGCCCGCTGCAGTGCAGGTATCGTTTTCCTCCGTTTTCCGTCACGGAAACGCTGTACCCGCACTCCGCGCATTTCAGCAGGCCCGATAGCCAGGTGTGCTTTCCTTGGCCGCTGCGGCCCAGCTGCCGGTTTTTCCGCAGCTTTTCCTGGCACCGGAGAAACAGCTCCGCCTCCACCAGTCCCGGGCTGTTCAGCACCGACAGGACCTGGCTCCCCTCCCCGGTGCGCCTGCGGCTGTCCGCCTCCCGCCTGCCCACCAGCAGCAGGCCGTGCTGCCCGTCAAAATACTCTGCCGGGTCAGACACGGTGACGCCCTGCCCCAGATAATACAGCCGCACCTGCTCGTCCGCCTTCACATAGGCCGGGTTGTGCAGCAGCCGGGACAGAGTCACGCTGTCCCACACCGCCCGCTTGGGCCCGGGGATACCCTCCCGGCTCAGCTCTTTGGCCAGTCCCGACAGGGATGTCCCCTCCCCGGCGTATTCCGCAAAGATCCGCCGCACCAGCTCCCCGTGCCCGTTGGGCACCAGCGCCGGCGCCCATCGCCCGTCCCGTCCGGCCGCCCGGCCGTTGTCGAATCCGAAGGGGGCCGGTCCCCCGGGCCACGCTCCCAGGGCCGCCCGGCGGTAGTAGTTGTCCCGCACCCGCTGGGCAGTGGTCTCCCGCTCCAGCTGGGCAAACACCATGATAATGTGCAGCATGGCCCGGCCCATGGGAGTGGAGGTGTCGAAATTCTCGCTGACCGATACAAACTCCACCCGGTTTGCCTGCAGCACCTGCCACAGCTGCCCGAAATCCGCCACCGACCGGGAAAACCGGTCCAGCCGATACACATAGAGCGTGGCGATCCGCCCGGCCTTCACGTCCCGCATCAGCTGCCGGAAGGCCGGGCGGTCCGTGTTTTTTCCGGAGTAGCCCGCGTCCCGGTAAACGGCCAGCTCCTTCTCCCCCGCCATCCGCCGGCACAGATCCACCTGCCCGGAAATGGACAGGCTGTCTTTTTTCTCCACGGACTGCCGGGCATATACGGCGTCCCGCCGGCTCATGCGCCGTTCTCCTCTTCCCCGGCTTTCAGCGCCGCCAGCGCCTCCAGGCACCGGCGGTATGCCTCCTCCAGCCGCTCCTGCCGCTCCCGGGGCGACGGATAATCGGGATGAATGTTCCTGATCTCCATAGTGCTCTCACCTCACCCCATGGTATGCGCCGTCCCCGGCGGAAATGCCGCCTCTCAGGCGGCCTTCAAGTCCTTGCCGACAGGGATAGTCTGGACTGGAAGGATTACGACGCCAATACCATCTTCAAGCGGGTGACGGAGCATCTGCAGCCGGGGAGCATTGTGCTCTTTCACAACGCCGCCCTCCACACGCCGGAGGCCCTGCCCTCCATTCTGGAGTACATGCAGCAAAACGGCTACACCGTGGTGCCCATCGGCAGCCTGATCTATACCGAGAACTATACCATTGACCACGCCGGCCGCCAGTCCCCGGCGCAGCCGGAGGCAAACGCAGCCCCCGCCCCCCAAACAGAGCCCGCCGGATAACGCCGCAAAGAAGTATTTTCTCCCGCTGCCCCCTCACAATAAAAGGGCTCACCGCCTGCCAGTGGCAGGCGGTGAGCCCTTTCGGCTTCAGTAATGGTATTTTTTCCGCTTCAGCAGCAGGAAGATGGCCGAGAGCACCACAGCCATAAATTCGGCCACCACAATGGACAGCCATATACCCGTCACCTCCCAGATCCGGGGCAGGATCAGCACGGCGGCCACCTGGAATACCAGCGTCCGCAAAAAGGCGATGAGGGCGGAGGTAAGCCCGTCGCTGAGGGCGGTGAAAAAGCCCGAGGCGTAAATGGCGTAGCCCATGAACAGGAACGACAACCCGAAAATGCGGAAGCCCGAGGCGGTCATGTGCATCAAGTCCACGTCGTATCCCACAAAGAGCTTCGACAGCGGCAGAGCCAGTGCCTGAGATGCAAGCACCATGGCCACGCCGAACAGGCCGATCATTTTCAGGCTTTTGCGCAGCAGGCTCTGCAGCTCTCCATGGTTCTGGGCGCCGAAGTGGTAGGATACGATAGGTGCCGCGCCGATGGAGTAGCCGATAAACGCGGCGGAGAAGATCATGCTCACATACATCATCACCCCGTAGGCCGCCACGCCGTCCTCTCCGGCAAAATGCAGCAGCTGCAGGTTATAGAGCATACTCACCAGGCTCATGGCGATGTTGCTCATAAACTCCGAGGAGCCGTTGGTGCAGGCCTTGAAGATAGCCTTGCCGTCCAGGCGGCACCTGCCCAGGCGCAGCAGGCTGCTGTTCTTCCGGCCGAAGTAAATAAGCGGCACGCCGCCGCCCACCACCTGGCTCAGCGCCGTGGCTATCGCCGCGCCGGCCAGCTTATATTCCTGGGGCAGCGTGATCACCAGCACCGCGTCCAGCACCATGTTGGTGACGCCCGAGGCCACCGTGACCCAAAGGCCCAGCCGGGGCTTTTCCGCGGTGGTGCAGAAGGCCTGAAACAGCATCTGCAGCACGTTGAACGGCAGCGCCAGCAAGATGATTCGGGCGTATAGCACGGCGTTATCCAGAAGAGCGCCTTCGCCGCCCAAAAGCTCCGCCACGGGCCGGGCGAAGGCGATGCCCAGCACCGCCAGTACCACGCCCACCGCCGCCGCCACATATACGAACAGTGAAAAGCACCGGTTGGCCCGGCCCCTGTCCCCCTCACCAAAGGCCTTGGCCACAATGGCCGAGCCGCCGGTGCCGAACATGAGCCCCACCGTGGACAGGATCATGAGAAACGGCATGATGAGATTCACGGCGGCAAAGGGGGTCTTGCCCGCAAAGTTGGACACGAAGAACCCGTCCACCACCCCGTAGATGGAGGTAAAGATCATCATGCCGATGGACGGCAGGGTAAAGCGGATCAGCCGCCCGTAGGTAAAATGGTCCGATAACTGAATTTTGTCTTTCATACGTTCTCCCCAATCGGCCGGGCTGGAACCCCGACCGCCAAATTATAGTTTTTCAATTTCCCGGCGAAAACATTCGGTGTATTTTTCCAGCAGCCGGATGTGGGTGCGGATCTCCTCCTCTGTCCAGGAGGCAAAGGCATCCTCCTCTGCCTGCCGGAGCCGGGCGGCGGTCTGCTGGGCAAACTGCGTTCCCTTGTCCGTCAGAACCGCTTTCTTTGCCCGGCCATGGTATTGCGCCAGGTAGAGCAGGCCCTCCCTTTCCAGGCCCCGGATGGCGGAGTTGATCGTCTGCTTGCTGATGCCGGAATTTTTGTAAATATCTCCCAGGGGACACTGGCCGCCCGCGTCATAGAGCGCGTACAGCACCAGGGATACGCTGTCGGATATACCCAGGCGCAGATCGGCCAGGTGGTACAGCGAATCTATCTCACTGGTGAGAAAATTGATCCGCCGAATTTCACCGGTGTATGCTTTTTTCATGGCACACCTCTCTATGTCCGAAATCGTACAACGGCCAGTATAGTACATAATAGGATATTTGTCAAATAAAAAAGCACGCGTGCTATATAATTTTCCAGCGTATCAAATGCGGAATACTACAAATCCTATGGGGCAAAAGCAGGACGGAGGAAACAGTATGAAACGAAAAATTATCATCCCGGTGCTGGCGGCGGCAGCGATCCTGGCGGTGGTACTGGCGGCCAGCAATATCGGGCGGGGAGATGTGGGGGAGCGCCATATCCTGGTGGCCTACTTCTCCGCCACGGGGAACACCAAGGCCGTGGCGGAGACCGCCGCCACGGTGCTCCACGCGGACCTGTTCCGCATTACAGCGGAGGAGCCCTACACCGACGCAGACCTGGGCCACGGGGCGGATGCCCGGGTGACCCGGGAGCAGGCGGACCCCGCCAGCCGCCCGGCCATCAAAAACCGGGTGGACAACTGGGAGCAGTACGACACTATTGTTATCGGCTACCCCATCTGGGGCGGCGACGCGCCCCGGATCATCAGCACCTTTGTGGAGAGTTATGATTTTACCGGCAAAAAGGTGGCTGTGTTCTGCACCTCCGGCAGCAGCGGCGTGGAGGACAGCCAGGAAAACCTACGGGCGCTGCTGCCCGATGCTGAATTCCGCCCCGGCATCCGGTTTGATACCAATGCCACCGTGGCCGATGTCCGGGCCTGGGCGGCGGAGGCGGGCATCGGATAAGGGTTCCCTGTTGCGAAAACGGCTTGATAGCGGTATAATGAGGAAGAATAAACCGCGAAAGGAGCCTGTATGATGCACGCAGACGCCCACCGAAACTGGACCATCCGTCCCCTGGCAGAGACGGATCTGGAAGCCTATCTGGACATCTATCTCAACTCCTACCCGGCCTACAAGGACCTGGACCAGGCCTGCCGGGACCACTACCGGGAAAAGCACCGCACCGAGCTGCGGGAGGACACCCAGACCCGCACCGTGGGGCTTTTTGAGGGGGAGACCCTCATCGCCACCATGAAGCTGATCCTGTTTTCCATGAACTTCTTCGGGCAGATGCAGCCCGCCTGCGGTCTCATGGCCCTGGAGGTGCATCCGCTGCACAAAAAGAAGGGGGCCGCCCTTTTCATGGTGCGGTATTTTGAGGACTACGCCCGGGAAAACGGGGCGCTGCTGACATTGCTGCTGCCGTTTCGCATAGATTTTTACCGCCGAATGGGCTATGGCTTTGCGGGAAAGATCTACGAATACCACCTGCCCACATGGGTCCTGCCTAAGCCGGCCCCGGCGGCGCTGCCCCACTTGCGGCTGTTGCAGCCGGAGGACTTTGACGCGGCCATGGACTGCCAGCGGCGCTTTGCGGCCCGGAACCACGGGATGGTGGAAAAATTCGACGAGGAGATTCGCAGCCTGCGGGACGACATCCAGGTGCGCCGGATAGGCTACTACGGCCCGGAGGGACAGCTCCGGGGCTACGCCGCCTACCGGTTCCAAAGCGCAAGCGACACCAACTACACCCAAAACCGCCTGAGCGTGGAGGAGCTGGTGTACGAGGACGGCGGGGTGCTCCGGGCGCTGCTGGGGGCGCTGAGAATGCAGGAGGACCTGGCCCAGACGGTGATCCTGCGCACCGGGGAGGAGGACTTCCACCATCTGCTGGACGACCCCCAGGACGTGAGCCGGAACTACATCGACTTTGGCTTCCTGCAGACCAATGTGTCCGCAGTGGGCACCATGTTCAAGCTGGTGGACGGAGCGCGCTTTGTGGAAAAGACCGGCTACCGGTCCTTCCCGGCGGGAACGCTCACGGCGGCGTTTTGCTTCCGGGACGAGATGGCAGGCACCGACTGCTGCCTGCGCATTGCCTTCGGCGGCGGCCGCTGGACGGTGGCCGGGCCGGAGGCGGCCGCAGACGTCACCGTCACCTGCCGGCAGGGGGACCTGGCGTCCCTGCTTATGGGGTCGGCGGAGCTTGCGGCCCTGGTGCGCCTGGGCGCCATGCAGGCGGATAACGAAGCCAAGGCCCGGGAGCTGGGACAGCTCCTACATTGTGAGCAGCGGCCCTGGCTGAACTCGGATTATTAAAATAAAGCGGTACGGCTCCCATCCGATGGATGGGAGCCGTACCGCTTTTGAAAAATATAGGGTATTTTATGAGTGATTTTCCGCCCAGAGCTTTTCGGCCTCGGGCTTCCAGCAATCGGCATAGGCCTTGCACTTTGCGCACAGATGCTCGGCAGATTCCGGGGCCTCCAGGTCGGTGGAGTGTGCGCCGCTCTCTGCCACCATCTTGGGCAGCAGATCGGGATTTTCCAGCATGGGGCAGGGGCGCAGGAGGTTATCATTGAAGGGCTGGCCCTGGCGGTAGAGCTTGAACAGGGGCTGCTGCAGGCACTCCAGAAAGCTCTTTTCCCGGATATTGGCACCGGAATAGTGGATGAACACACAGGGCTCCACATCGCCGGCGGCGTTGATATGGCAGTAGATGCGCCCGCCGGCTACGCAGCCGCCGGAAAACTCGCCGTCGTTCTGGAAATCGATGCAGTAGAGCTCCTTGCCGCCGGTGACGCCCCGGATCTGACGGACCCGGTCCTTCATATAGGCGCGCTGGTCCGGCGTGAGGAGCAGGGATGTGTCAGCGTTCAGCCCCACGGGCATGTAGTGGAAATACCAGGCAAACACGCAGTCCTTGGAGATGAGCAGATCCAGGAATTCGTCGCTGGTGACTACCTGGTAGTTCCGGCTGGTGTAGCAAATGGACACGCCGAAGGGGATACGGTGGCTGTGCATCAGGTCCATGGCGTCCAGAGCCTTCTGGAAGTGGCCCTGGCCCCGGCGGCCGTCATTGGCCTCCTCAAAGCCCTCAATGCTGATGGACACGAAGAAGTTGCCCACCCGCAGCATCTCCTGACAGAACTCCTCGTCAATGAGGGTGCCGTTGGTAAAGGCGTGGAAGGCCATGTCCCGGTGCTTTTCGCACAGACGGATGATGTCCTTCTTCCGCAGCAGCGGCTCGCCGCCGGTGAACAGGCAGGCGTGGGTGCCCAGGGCCTTGGCCTCGGTGAGCACACGGTCCATCTCCTCGAAGGTCAGGCTCTGCTTATGGCCATACTCCGCCGCCCAGCAGCCGGTGCAGTGCATATTGCAGGCGGAGGTGGGGTCCATGAGGATGAGCCAGGGGACGTTGATGTCGTATTTGGCGGCGTTGGCCTGGGCCGTCTGATAGCCCCGGAAGCCGCCCTCGTAGGCGGCATTGGTCAGGAAGGTCTTGAGAATATAGGGGTCGTTTTCCCGGATGAGCCGCTGGGCATAGTGGGCCCACTTGCCCTCCGGATTTTCTGCAATGGCACGCAGGGCGTCAAAGGAGTCATCGCTCCAGGTGCCCTTATGGATCTTCTGAATGATGTCGATGAGCTGCTCGGCCAGTTCGCCTACATCCTGGGTCTGACCCTTCTTCAGCATGGAGTCCAGAACCGTTTCAAAGGCCTTGCGCTCCGCCGCATGGGAGATCTTTTCGGTAATGCTCATAAGTTGGTATCCTTTCTATTTTGTTTTCGATAAAAGTGAAACACGATGCCCGAGAGAAGCGCGGCGGCCAACTCGATGCCCGCCGCTATGAGAAACTGGGGGGAGCGCACGTCGGTGATGCTCTGCCCCATAATGGGAAACAGCACGCAGGTGGGCAGAAAGCCCAGCAGACACGCGGGGAGATACACCCGGTAGGCCACCCCCACTGCGCCCATATAGGCGCTGACGGCGTCACTGGAGAAAATACCCAGCAGACGGATGATGAGGACGAAGAAAAAATCATTGCCCCGGCGCAGGTCACGGAGGGCGGACGTCTTGGGCCAGCGGCGCAGGATATACTGCACCGCACGGCTGCCCAGGGCCCGGCCCAAAAAGTAAGGGAGCGTGACCATCACGGCAGTGCCAAGGACGTTCACGGCAATGGCCGCCGGCAAGGGGAAAAGGATCCCGGCGGCTATATAGAGAATGCCGCTGTAAAGAAAGACGCTCAGGCTCTTCACCGCAAAGAAGGCCAGCAGCACGGCCGCCGCCAGCAGGGGCTTAGCGGGGGTATAGGTCAGGATGCGCTCCAAGGTGAGATCCTCCCGGTGCAGCAGGCACACGGCGAGAATGATCAGCCAGACGAGGGCCAGCAGGCCCTTGGCCAGGCGCAGCCGGAGATCCTCCGGCAGGGCGTTATTCCGCTTAGGCATGGGGGAGTTTACCGGCGCCTGTCCACAGGTGCGCCCGCACACGCCGGGGGTGGACGGAAAGGGTTCGCTTATCCATGGGCATGAGGATCACCTTTCTGATGCGTCTTTCTCAACAGGGGGCGGCGGAGAAATATTCTGCGGCGGGCGGCAGGCGCCCGCCGCAGCTCCAAACACCGGGACATCTTTGCCGGGGGCCTTGTGTGCCGAGAGGCCGTTCGTCACATCCACTTACGGCGCAGAGCACACCGGCCGCTCCATAGACAGTATGCCCAATGCGCGGGGCATCCAACAGGAGAGACGGAATTTATATACCCGCAGCGGCCACAGTGGGGCCGCCGGATATACAGTCTCATAATAGCGGAAAAGGCCCGTCCATGCCATGGCGAAAAGCGGAGAACACCGCAAATTTGCGCAGAGTGGCATTTTTGCGCAAAAAAGACGCCCCCATATGGGGGCGTCTGAAAGGTTTTCACGCTATTCCTCGGTACGGACGGCGCTGAGGAGGAAATTATCAAAGAGAGCAGAAAGACGGTCCACGCTCTGATCAATATCGTTTTCCATATGGTTCCAGAAAAACTGCATGACAAAGCCGATGTAGGCGTAACGGCAGAAGGAGGCGATGCTGCGCAGACGGTCCTCGGACAGGGAGCGGCCCTGGGCGGCCTGCTGCACCAGGCGCAGGAATACATCGTCCGTCAGGGAGAAGATGTACCGCTCCAGGCGGTCCCGGGAGAGCCCGTCAAAAACGTGGTAAACGATCCGGGGATGGGACTTGCACTGGCGGAGCATGGTTTTGGTGGCGCTTTTCCACTCGATGAAGGTATCGCCGGGGGCAAAGGCGGCCACCAGCTCCCGGAACCAGGCGTCCAGCAGGGCATAAATGTCCTGGTAGTGATAGTAAAAGGTGTTGGGGCTGATGCCGGCACGCTTGACCAGCGCCGCTACGGTGATCTTGTCAAAGGGCTGCTCCTCCAGCATCTCCTGGAAGGTGGTCATGATGAGCTTTTTGGTATATAGGGCCACGGCGAATCCTCCTGTGCGGACAGAAAACGTCTGCTTATATTTTATACTAGATATTTTACAGGAAGCAGAAGAAAAAAACAAGAGAATTTGCCGAAGAATGATGTATGGGCCTGGCGCGTCCTTTCTTACTGCGGCATGGATAAAACGCCCGCTTGCTCAGCAACGATCGCCGCAGGAACCGAAATCGGTGCCCGCGGCGATCATGGCTTGAATGCTTGTCAATTACTGCTCGTCGCCGAAGTCGGCCCGGTAGGCAGCGGCCAGCTTCTCCGGCCAATGGGAAGTAGGCTCCAGCACGCCGGTGAAGAAGCGCAGGGTGGCCGGCTCATGGACGAACCGCAGGCCGCCCACCAGGTCCCGGTGGTCAAAGAGCCACTTCACCCGGTCAATGACATACTCCGTCTGGGACAGGGTGAACACCCGCCGGGGAAAGGCCAGGCGCAGCAGCTCCATGGAGGCGATGCGCTCCGTGCCGTCCGGCTCCCGCTCCTCGGACAGGGTGCCCCGCTCCATGCCCCGGATGCCGCCGCAGATATACAGGGCACAGGCCAGGGCGCAGGCGGAATACTCCGCCTGGGGCACATGGGGCAGAAATTCCTTCACGTCGATGTGGGCGCCCAGGCCGCCGCCGGGGGTGATGACGGGCACGCCGTACTCCGCCAGCCTATCCACGCAGTAGTCGATGAACTGGGGGCCCTGGGAGATAACGTCCAGGTTCATGCTCTCCTCGAAGCCTACGGTCATGGCCTCCATCTCCTTCACGGACATGCCGCCATAGGTGAGGAAGCCCTCGAACATGGGGATCAGGTCCTCCATGGACCGGAACAATTCCTCATCCCGCACAAGGATGGCGCCGCCCCGGGCAAAGCCGAACTTCCGGGCGGAGAAATAAATGATGTCAAACAGGTCCGCGATCCTGCGGGTGATCTCCCGGATGGACAGGTCCTTCATCTCCGTCTCGCGGGTCTTGATGAAGTAAAGGTTATCCTGCAGGAGGGAGGCGTCCAGCACCGTCAGGATACCGTGGCGGCGGCAGATGGCCGTGGCGGCCTGCATGTTGGCAAAGGATATGGGCTGTCCGCCGATGAGGTTGGTGCCGGCCTCCAGGCGCACAAAGGGGATGTTCGCCGGCGTCTCCCGCTGAATGCAGGCTTCCAGGGCGTCCAGATCGATATTTCCCTTAAAGGGCAGGCTGCTTTTGCTCACCAGGCCCTCGGCGCGGACCAGCTCCTCCACCCGACCGCCCAGGCGGGTGATGTGGGCCTTGGCGGTGGTGAAGTGATAGTTCATAATAACGCAGCTGCCGGGCTTTACAAAGCGGGTGGCCAGGATGTTCTCGCAGGCGCGGCCCTGGTGGGCGGGCAGGCAGAAAGGCATGCCGAACAGCTCCTCCAGCTTATCACGCATGCGGAAAAAGGTCTCGGAGCCGGCATAGGCATCATCGGCCCGGAGCATGGCGGACTGCTGCAGGTCGGACATGGCATTGACACCGGAATCCGTGAGCATATCCAGGAAAATATCCACGTTATGAAGCTGGAAGGTATTGAAGCCCGCCTGCTGCATCTTCTGCAGGCGCTGGGCCGTGGGCAGCAGCTGCAGCTGCTGGACGATCTTTACCTTGTGCATTTCCATGGGGATGGGTTCGTGTTTGTAAAATGTAATAGCAGGCATGATAGGCCCCTCCTTTTAAGCTGTTTGAAAAATATTTTGCCGTGTGCGAGCGGCGGGCTCTGCGAGGCTTTATCCCTCATTTTCTGTGCAGTTCTTACTTTATCCCACCTTGGGTGGGTATCGTCTGCTTAAAATATACGTTCTCATTTTTCCTCCCGGCAAACAAAAACGCCCTCTATGTCCTAAGACACAGAGGGCGAGCAAATACCCGCGGTACCACCTCAGTTTGCCGCCTGCGCGGCCTTATGGGACACCATCATGTCCGCAGCGCTGTATCGGGCGCGCCCGGCACCGCCTACTGCCCCAGGGGGGTTCGGGATGCAGCTCGGGACCGTAATTGGGACGCCGCCTCTTACCTGCCTTGCACCAACCGGCAGTTCTCTGCATAAGATCACGGCTGCGTCTTACTGGGTGTCCGTCATCGCTCCTTGTATGATCGCATTTACTTTAGCACTTTTAAGCGCTGATGTAAAGGAAAATAATCTATAATTTTTATAGGAAAATGCCCCCTGCATTTGGTGGATTCGCAAAAAGGAGCGCGCCCACCGCGGGCACGCTCCTTTTTAGGTTTTGCCTCGGGTCAGCACTCCGGGTTCCGGGGGATGATGAGCGCGGCGACGATATAGGCCAGCACGCCGCTGCCGCCCAGGGCGCAGAACACCACCCAGCCCAGACGGATGAGGGTGGGATCGATATTGAAATACTCCGCGATGCCGCCGCACACGCCGTCCAGCACCTTGTTCTGATTGGATTTATACAGTCTCTTTTCCATAATTTATCTCCTTTGTTCCGTTAGACCGAATCGGAGGCGGCCAAACGCCGCTCCGCTGTACTTTATGCTCCTATTGTACCGCATTTTTGCCCGGGTGCATAGGGCTTTTTTGCGGCAGAATGTGTCAGATCTTCAGCTGGTCTCCCCGTCCCGCTCCAGGAAGTCCCGGCGGTACTGGGAGGGGGTGACGCCCTCGTTTTTCTTGAACACCTTGGTGAAGACCCGGTAGTCGCCGTAGCCCGCCTGCTCCGACACCTCCGCCACGGACAGGGGCGTGGTCAGGAGGAGGTTTTTGGCCTTTTCCATGCGGATATTGGTGAGGTAGGTGAGAAAATTCACGCCGATCTCGCTCTTGAACAGCTGGCTGATATACTGGGCGCTCAGGTGGAATTCCTCCGCCAGCACCGCCAGGGTCACGTCCTCCCCCAGGTGCTCCTGCAGATATCGCACCAGGGCCTGGATGGGACGCTCCTCCTGTGTCTGCTCCGCCCGGGATGCACCCCGGCGGAACAGGGCGATCTTCAGATGGTCGATGCAGGCGCCGAACTCCTCGTAGTTCACGGGCTTGAGGATATAGTCGGTGATCTGCAGGCGCAGGGCCTCCCGGCAGTATGCAAAATCGTCATAGCCGGAGACGATGACAAAGGCCATGTCCGGATGCTTGATCCGGGCCAGCTGGATGACCTTGAGCCCGTTCATAATGGGGATATTGATGTCCATGATGGTGATGTCCGGCTGGAGGGAATCGATCTTCGTCAGCGCCTCCATGCCGTCGGCGGCTTCGCCCACCACCTGGCAGTCGTGGCCCTCCCAATCAAAAAGGCGCTTGAAGCCCTCCCGGATCATGATCTCATCGTCCACCAGCAGCACACGCAGTTTTTTCATTTTGTTTCCTCCTTCAGGGGCAGCAGGATGTGGGCCGTCACGCCGCCGGTGTCATTCTCCGTGTAGGACAGGCCGTAGGCCCGGCCGCACAGGAGCTTGATGCGCTTTTGCACATTGAGAATGCCGATGGAATTGCCCGTGAGCTTGGCGGGCTGGGTGGCATAGCTCTGGAGCATGGCGTCAATAGCGGCCTTTTTCCCCGGGGCAAAGCCGCTGCCGCTGTCCCGGACGCAGATCTCCAGGTCGCCCAGCGCCGTCTTGCCGGCGGATATGGTCACCTTGCCCCGGTAGCCCTTGTTCTTCAGGCCGTGGAGCAGGCCGTTTTCCACAATGGGCTGGAGGATGAAGTTGGGCACCTGGGCGCCGCCCAGGTCGGGGTCCACGTCGTATTCGCACTCCAGCTCCGGGTAGCGGTAGCACATAAGCTCCATATACGCCTCCAGCAGCTCCATCTCGTCGTCCAGGGACACCATGGGGCGGTCCACCTTCACGCTGATGCGGAAAAAGTCCACCAGGCGCATGAGCAGATCCGCCACCTTTTTATCCCCGTCCAGCTGGGCCTGGATGCGGATGGTGTCCAGGGTGTTATAGAGGAAATGGGGGTTTACCTGGCTCTTGAGATACAGCATGGACAGCTTCTGCTCCACCAGCTCCGCCCGCAGGGCCTCCGGATTTTCCAGGGTGAGGTAAAAGGACAGGGTCATGAGGGTGATGCCCATGCCGCTGATGAGCCAGGTGTGGTGCAGCCCCTGCAGGGCGCAGGTCACCACCTCCACCACCAGGGCAACGCCGATGGCCTGGCGCTTTTTGCACTCCAGCTTCCGCCAGTTCGCCGCCACCAGCACCACGCACAGCAGCAGATAAAACGCCACCGCCCCGTAGGGCACCAGCATATACGGGCCCGAGGAGTAGTTCCCCTCCGGAGTGACGGTGTAGGTCAGGGGCAGAAGGAAGTTGCCCAGCTCCGCCAGCACCAGGAAGACGCGGGCGGGGACGTCCAGCTTCCGGGACCGGCCCGTCGCCTCCTCCACCAGGATGGCGATGTACTGGTAAAACAGGTAGATGACCGCCACCATGGTGCCCAGAAACAGCCGGTGCAGGACGCTGTTGAGCAGGTCCGGCACGGTGGACAGGTGGTTCACCGTGTAGACGGTGGCGCCGTCCAGCACCAGGTTTGCCAGGGTCATGAGCAACAGCAGCGCATAGGTCCGGTGCAGCGCCGTGCATTCCTTCTCCGCCGAAAAATAGATATAGGCCACAAAGGCCACCACCAGGGTCAGCGCGATCTCCATCCGCAGCATGGCAGGTTCCCCCTTATCCTCGTTTGATCGCCCCTATCATAACACAGGTTGGGCCAAATGTCATGGGGGCGGGTGCAGTCAGTTCCCGGCGCCGGTGTGGACGCCCGCGCGCTCCTCCAGCTCCGCACCGTAGCGGAAGATAACGGAGGCCAGAAGCAGGATAAGGCCCACGGAGAGGCTGGTCAGGTTGCCGCTGATGCTGTCCTTCACGTCCCCGGCGCCCAGCAGCTCGATGACCACGGCGGCCACCACCAGGGCTACGATGGGCACATAGATGCAGCGGATGCCCAGGCGCTTGAGCCGGTCCGCACCGTCCTGGGTGAAGGGCGTGCCCGCGGCGCGCTCGGCCTTAAAATACTGCCCGGCAAAGACCAGCAGAAGAATATTGCCGCACAGGACCACCGTGTGGGCCAGCAGCCGGGCCAGGATGTGGGTCAGGTCCGTCCCGGCGGGGAAAATCTGCAGGGGCTGGCCGAACAGGCTGATGACACGGCCGCCGTTATGGTAGGTCACGGCACACAGGATGCCCGCCGCGCACATACAGGCGGCTACGATGCAAAGGATCCGGGCCACCTTGGTCAGGATCTCAAATACGCGAAAGGTCTTTTGAATGGTTTCCAGGGATCGCATAGCTGTTTCCTCCTCTATTTCCTCCGCGGATGAATCCGCGGCAGCTTACGGGTCTTATTATATAGGATGGAGCCCGGAGGCGATAGACCGGTTTTGCAGCCGATTGTGTCAGATTTATAGGTTTCCCGGAAAATGGCAGGCCCCCGGCGGAGCCGGGGGCCTGGGACTGTCGATAAAGTGGTTAGAGTTCCGATAACGGTAAGGAAAGGAGTGTGAGGGAAACCCAAGAAGGGTGTCCCTCACCATTGAAATCAATAGCTTTTGAAACTTTTCAAAGTTTCAAAAGCTTAGGCAGCGGGGCGAAAAGACTTTTTCGACTCGCTGAGGCTCCCCGGCGGAGCCGGGGAGCCTGGGGATTCAGTTTTTGCAGGGGCAGGGCTTATTGGGCAGGCGCTTTTGCAGCGCCGCGGCCAGGATGCCCAGCAGCGCCCCCAAAAGCGCACCCGCCAGCACATCCGACGGGAAGTGCACGAACAAGTACAGCCGGGAAAAGGCCAGGGCTATGGCCAGGGGGATGGCCGCATAGCCGAACCTGCGGTTGGCGGCGGTGGCGACCCAGGCCCCGGTCACGGCGGACCAGGTGTGCCCCGAGGGGAAGGAATAGTCCCGGGGATTTTTTACCAGCAGGTCGATAGCTTCCTGCCAGCAGGGCCGGGGCCGGGCCACGATGTTCTTCAGCCCCACGTTGCAGATCAGCAGCCCCGCCACCAATGCCAGGCTCAGGCAGATGCCGTATTTCCGGTATTTCTTAGTGAGCAGCAGCGCGATGGCCACGGCGATCCAGATGGCCCCCGCCTCCCCCAGAAGGGTGAGCTTGGGCAAGATCGCATCCAGCGCGCCGCAGCGCAGGTTCGCCTGGATCCAGTGGAGGATGGACCAATCCGCGTTTTGAATAAACTCCAGCATGATGCCGCCCCTTACCCGGCCTTGGCCGCCGTCACGGAATAGGCGGAGAGGATCCGCTCATCGCCCTTGGTAAAGGTGATGGTGACCTGGTCGCCCACGGAGAGGATGACGGCGTTTTTATCGTCGGCGGCGGAGATGGCGTAGTACACCGCGCCGTCCTGCAGGCGCAGGTAATACCAGGTGTTGCCGTCCACCACGGCGGAGCGGATCTCGGCGATGGTGCCGGTGACCTGATCCTGGCCGGAGGGGGTGATATCGGCATCGCCCTGGTCAATGAGGCCGTTGCGGGCCAGCATGAGGCGGTAGTTGCTCTCGCAGTCCGCCACAGAGGCACCGGTGGCCACGATCTGATACTGGCTGACATTGACCATGGCGTACATTTTCACCAGGCCCGCCGCGTCCTTCAGCGCCATGAAGTAGCTGGGCTGATCGGCGATATTCAGAAGCAGCGGGAAGGTGGCGGTGTAGTTCATCTGCTGCACCTGGCCCCGGGCAGAATCCATGGCGGAATACTCCTCGGCACCGGCTACGGAATAGAAACGGGTCTCCTTGGTGCGCTGGTTGGACAGGATGAAGCCCACATTGGATTCATCGGACACCACGGAGGTGATGCCGGTATACATATACACGTCGTCATTGAGGGCGATATAGTTATAGCCCTCGGTGGTGACGGTGACGTCCCGCTGGCCGAACAGGGAGTTGATGAAGCCGTGGATATAGCGGCCGTGATTATCATACTGACTGATGATGAGGTCGGCGTTATACACATGGTCCACCCAGGTGGGGATGTCACCCACCTTATAATACTCCGTCTCGCCGGTGACGGCGTTCACCAGCACTGCGCCCAGCACATCCGTGCCGCCGAACAGACCGATGGTATTGGTGATGCGGGGGCAGACCCAGTAGGGATTGCCCTCCTCGTCGATCTCAAAGGCGGGGGCATCGAAGATATAGGTGGGATAATGGAAGCGGAGGTAGCGGTTGAGGTTGCGGCCGAAGTGCTCCGCCGTGGTATAGCGGATGCCCTGCTCCAGACGCACCACCTCCACATTCTGGGTGACCATGTCGATGATGAGGTAGGCGGGCAGGCCGTCCGCCCGGTTATTCAGCCACTTGATCCAGTCGCCGTAGCGCAGGGCCGTGACCCGGACGGGACGGTCCTTATAGTTGATCTGGGTATAGTCATCATCCACCTCGAACTGGGATACCATGTCCGCCAGCTCGCCCAGCTTTCGGTTGCCCAGCTTGGAGGCGGAATCCCGGTCCAGCATGGGGATCTGGTCGAAGGAGATCTCCTGGACCTCGCTGGCGAAGTCGCCGGATTCCACGGTCAGCAGGTCCCGGTACGAGTCGGCGCGGATCAGCTTCCAGCCGATGATGCTGCCCACAACGGCCGTGAGGAGCAGAGCCAGGGTCAGAAAGAGGGGGATCTTGCACTGCTTTTTCACGAAGCCGAAGTAGCCCTTGGCCCCGGAGCCCTGGAAACCGGAGGTGAGGACGGCCATGCCGCAGTACACGGCGCACAGCAATATCACAAAGACATACAGGCTCCCGGAGTGCAGGTTCAGGGCCGGCAGCTCCACATAGTAGTACACCGCGCCCACCAGCAGCGTCACCGCCAGGTTCAGAAGGGTGCGGCCCAGGGGCGTGCCGATGGCCTTGCGGGGCGTTTTCGCCTTTTTGGGTCTGCCGCCAAAGGGGTTCTTGCCGCCGAAGCCCTGGAAATTGGGATCGTTCCAGTTGGTATTCATAGGGTTGCTCCTCTCATGGTGTGTTTGATGGTTTCTGACAAGCCCAGGCCCGGCAGTATTTGCAGGGTCTGGGCTTGATGTGTCAATAGGATATAGCGCAAAAGAGCGCAGCGCGCCTTACAGCACGATGGCTGCCGGGACGGGGATCTGATCCCGCCGGCACATATTCATCTCCTGCTGCACCGAGGCGCAGTCCGTTCTGTCGATCTCCGCCACGGGCACCACGCACCGGGAGGAGAGGATCTGCTTCAGCATGGCGGGATCCTGGGTATCCAGGGTGCAGAGCGCGGTCTCAAGGCCGCTCTGCCCCAGGGTCTGCATAAGGGCCTGCACCGCCTGCTGGCCCTTGGGCAGCAGATCCCGGGCGGCCAGGAGCGTCACCTGATGCAGCCCGCTCTTTTCGCACTGTACCTGCAGGTAGATGGCAAGCAAAGCAGCTGCCTGCGGGTCATCGCCCAGGTGCACGATATAATCCAGGCCCGTCAGGTCCCGCAGGTCCTTTTCACTGCGGATATTCTTGGAGAACAGATACCGCAGCAGCACCACCAGCACACCCAGCACCAGGCCGAACAGCAGGCCCAGGATGAGATACTTGGGCTGGAGGATGGACTCGGACTGCGCCTCCGTGGTTACGCCGGACACGTCTTCCGTGGGGAAGCCCAGGACCTCCATCTCCTTGACCAGAAGGTCCTTCTGCGTGCGGCTCAGCTCTGCCTGCTTGGTATTGCAGGTGGAGGTGATGGTATTCAGGGACTCCGTCAGCCGATCCTTCTCTCCCAGGAGAGCGGTATCGATGGTCACGGTCTGGGTGCGCTTTACCAGGGTACAGGTCTCGCTGTCCATGAACGTGGCCGCGGAAAGATAATCCCGGACGTAATCGGCGATCTGCCGGGCCTGCTCCTCCGTCTTGCCGTAGACGGAGATATAGACATAGCCGTCCCAGTTCAGGTACGGCAGGAGGCTGGTCTCCTCCGCCTTGCCCTCGTCTACCACGATCAGCTCGCCCAGGTAACCGGGCTCACTCTCCCAGCCGATGCTGTCCGCCAGCTTCTGCAAAAAGGCGCGGTCCGTCAGCGCATCATTGCAGCTGCGCAGGGTGGCTCCGGTGCCGGCGGAAAAGCGGAAAATCAGCTTCTCCGTGGGGATGGACATGGCATCCAGGTTCACCAGGACGGAATCGTCCAGATACGCCTGGGCCGAGCGGATCTGCTCCTTATACTCCAGGACGGACTCCACATCCTGCAGCTCGTCCTGGGTGAGCTGCGCGCGCAGCTCCTCCGCCGTCTGCTCGATATGTACTTCGTTCCCGTTTTTGCTGCGGGTATAACCCAGCAGGTCCACCAAAATGCCGAACACCAGGGTAATGGCAAGCACCAGCACCCAGCTCCGCTTCAGACGGACCCACAGATCGTCAAAATACAGTCTGCGCTCTTTTTCATTGGTATAGTTGTTCATAGTTGTTCCTTTCCAATGCTGACGGTCTATGGCCGTTCACAGCAGTTCCTTTTTGAGAATATCCGCGATGCGGGCGCTGGCGTAGCCGTCGCCATAGGGGTTGGACGCCTGGCTCATCCGCTGATACGCCTCCGGATCGTCCAGAAGCTGCTTGATATTCTGATAGATGGGCTCTTCCTCGGTTCCCACCAGCTTCAGCGTGCCGGCAGCGATGCCCTCCGGGCGCTCGGTGGTGTTGCGCATGACCAGGACGGGCTTGCCCAGGGAGGGGGCCTCCTCCTGGATGCCGCCGCTGTCCGTGAGGATCAGGTAGCTGGCCGCCATGAAGTTGTGGAAGTCCAGCACATCCAGCGGCTCGATGAGGCGGATGCGGTCGCAGCCGGTCAGCTCCTCCGAAGCGATGCGGCGCACCTGGGGATTCATATGGATGGGATAAATAAGCTTGACATCGGCGTATTCATCCATGATGCGGCGAATGGCCCGGAACATCTCGTGCATGGGCTGGCCCAGATTCTCCCGGCGGTGGGCCGTGAGCAGGATCAGGCGGCTGCCTGCCGCCCACTCCAGATTCTCCTGGGTGTAGTGCTCGGTCACCGTGGTGCGCAGGGCGTCAATGGCGGTGTTGCCGGTGACGAAAATGTGGGTGGGGTCCTTCCCCTCCCGCAGCAGGTTCTGCCGAGCGGTCTCCGTAGGCGCAAAGTGATAGCGGGCGACGATGCCCACCGCCTGGCGGTTGAACTCCTCCGGATAGGGGGAATACAGGTCATAGGTCCGCAGACCGGCCTCCACATGCCCCACGGGGATGCGCAGGTAGAAGCAGGCCAGGGCCGTGGAGAAGGTGGTGGAGGTATCCCCGTGGACCAGGACTACATCCGGCTTTTCCTGCTCCAGCACCGGGGGGAGCTTCTCCAGGATCGCCTGGGTCACGTCAAAAAGCGTCTGCCCCTGCTTCATGATGGACAGGTCATAATCCGCCTGGACCCGGAAGGCGCGCATCACCTGCTCCAGCATGGATTTATGCTGCCCGGTGGTGCAGACCACCGTGGTAAACTCCGGCCGGCTTTTCAGCTCGTTGACCAGGGGGCACATTTTGATGGCTTCAGGTCTGGTGCCAAATACCAGGAGTATCTTCTTGCTCATTTCGTTCCACCTCTGTATTCTCTGATTTTCGAAAGCAGTCTCTTGCAGATGACCGCGATGGTTTTGCCGTTCAGCAGGATGATGGCCGCCGTCAGCGCCGCAGACAGGGGGTAGCGGTAGCCGGCGGTACCGGTCATGACCACCGCCTCCGCCACCAGCAGGACATTCTGCAGCAGAATGTTCCACAGGCGGACCTTGTGGCGCACATATCTCCTTGTGTCGATCACACGGATCACGGCCATGACGATATAGCTGGCCAGGGTGGCATAGGCCGCGCCCAGGCCCTCCATCCGGGGGATCAGCAGCAGGTTCAGCACCACGTTGCACACGGCCGCCGCAATGGTGGATATCATGGACATGACATTGTTCTTGACCACCGAATAGAACGTGCCGAAATAGGCCGCATAGCAGCTATAGACCGCCGCCGCCAGCAGAATGGGCAGCAGGAAACGGCCCTCGTAAAACTCCTTTTGCAGGACAATGCGGCACAGGACGTCCGTTGCCAGCGTCACCACCGACGCCAGGCACAGCACAAAGGCGGACAGGCATGTGAAGATCTCGGAATAGAACGTGTCCCGATCCTCACTATTGCTCTCCTTCACCGCGGAATACTGCCAGGCCTGCTGGAATATGGTGGAGAAGGTGGACAGGACCGCCGGCAACTTGCTGGCCGCCGTATAGATGCCGCAGACGGCATCGCCGATCATATACTGCAGCATGTAGCGGTCCGATACGTTCACCACCCACCAGCACAGCATATTGGGCACACAGGGGATGGAGTAGCGCAGCATGGACCGGCGCAGGGCGCGGTCGGGCTTGAAGTGCCGGGTGCAGTAGCGCTTTTGCCCCGTGGCCAGGAAAATATAGACAGATGAGACCACATTGGCCACGATGATAGCGGTGATATAGCCCTCCACGCCGCTGTGGAACACCACCAGCAGCAGCACGTTCATGGCCGTGAGGACCAGGGCATTGAGCACGCCGGCAATGGCGAAGGGCACATTCCGGCCCAGGCCCCTGGCAAACTGCAGCACCACCTTATAAATGCTGAAGGAGATGTACAGCGCCCCGAACAGCAGCGCATCCGTATCCCCGCGGATCAGGCTGACGCCCACAGAGCCCAGGGTCACAAAAGCGATGGACCACAAGGTGATGCGCATGGTGATGCCGTAGGTCTGCTGCAGGTCCGCGTCGTCATCAATGGTGAAGCGGTACATGGCGTCCACCACATACATGGTGGCGATGGGGTAGACGATGTCAACCAATGTGTTGAGCATCTCTGCCCGGCCATACTGGGCCGTGGACATCGCCGAGGTGTACAGCGGCACCATGAAAAAGTATATGAGCTTTGTCAGCAAATTGCCGGCGGCAAAGACCGCCGTGTCCTTTGCAAGCCGTGTGTATTTATTTTCGGACATAGTACCCTACTCTTCTTTTCGCCACATACAGCACCATCAGCACCACCAGGCCGTAGGCCATCATGACGTTGCCGTTATAGATGGCTCCGCGGCCCTCCACCACATAGGCGTAGGCGCAGATGGTATAGGCGAAGAACACGCAGATGTCGTTTCTCAAAAACTCCATGATCTTGTCAGTCAGGGTCACATAGCCCGCCCAGAAGGCGCCGGCAAAAATGCCCCAGATACCGAAGTTGGCATAGGCATCGCCGAACAGGGTGGGGTGCATGCTGCCCCCGGGGATCATGCCGATGGCACTGCCCATAGACTGCGCAAAATCAGCCGGTTTTAAACCCAGGGAGAACCGGGTGGGGATAAAGGTCATCAGCACACGCAGGTAGCTGTGGCCCTGGCCGAAGTCCTTAAACCGGTTATCCCCGTCGATATAATAGTAAAACCACTTGCGCAGGCCCAGCTCGCCGTTATCCTCCCGGAAAAACTCCAGGATCTGCTCGTTGAAATTCTGAAAGGTGACTGTGTGGAGGAAATTATCAATGGTCCCGTACCAGCGGTAGGCCCGCAGGGCATAGACCACATAGATCACCAAACACGCGCAGATCAGGCAGAAGATCATCATCTTAATGGTGATGCGCCGGCGCTTGATGAGGTAATAGCCCAGCAGGCAGGCAAACAGGGGGATGATCTCCACCCGGTTGCGGGAAATGACCACCTTCAATAAAATGACCAGCGCCACCATGGCAGCATAGGTATAATGCCGGCGCATCAGCGCATAAAGCAGCAGGCCCGACAGCAGCAGGAAAATCACCGACGTGATCTGCGAAATATTCAGGTAGGATTGCTGCATCTCCCGGGACGCACCCCAGGACGTGTTGCCCAGGCCGCCCATGGCGATGACCTTGTCTGCAATATCTGCCACCACCGCCACGCACAGCACCACGAAAAAGAAGGTGCTCTCCGCCCGGCTCACCTGTCCGGAAAGCTGCGTGAGGTAGCCATCCTCCAGATACGGGTGGGGGGTGGCGATGCGGCCCTTCAGCAGCAGGATGCGCGTAAGGGCATAGACAGCGCAAAAGCCGATGACAAACAGGGACGCCTCATTCAAAACTGCGCCCGAGTAGGCATTGGTCCCGGCGATGCAGGACGCCATGTGCATGACGCCGAACATCAGAAATACCGTGGCCCACAGAAACACAGCCGGGGATTTTTTGTTGAACTCCAGCACCATGATCGCAACAATGCACAGAAACTGGATGACGCTCAGAAAGACAACCATTGCTTAAATTCCTTTTTCCGGCTCACATGCCGGCCCGTTCCGCTTCCTGCGCCCGCCAGGTGATGTCAATGCTGTGATGCGTCACCTGCTGCTCCACGGGCGGGAACTGCATATAATCTCCATAGGTCCGGCGCAGCAGCTCGTCATAGCAGGCCGGCGCCGCGAACCGCTCGCCTTCAAACTCCATTTCCACGGTTTTCGCCCACTGCTCCCGGGTCAGGGTGGATTCCTTTTGGTTGAAGGTATCCATGAAAATGCCCGCGCGCTTTGTGGGGGTGTTTTCATAGGATGCGCTCACCCGGTCCAGCTTGCGGATGGCCTTGGGGACCGGGAACAGCAGCTTATAGGGCAGGGAGACCAGCGCCAGGCAGAGGTCCTTTAAAAGCTGGTCTTTCCGCAGGACCAGCTTTCGCCGGGACAGGTAGCACCTGCGGCTGCAGGCGCGGACCCGGCGCACCAATTGGTCATAGGCCCGGTCATCGTCCGGAACGGCGTCAATGAGGAAGATATCCACATAGGCGCCCAGCTTTTCGTGGGTGCCGATGACGCCGTGCTGCACCAGGCGGGTGCGGGTGTCCACCACCTTGGCCAAGGAAAAGGGGTAATCCGGCACGTTGTACATGGACAAAACCGCATAATGGCTCCCCGTATCGGCCTGGACGGCGGCCATCAGCTTCATGAAATCCGCCCGGAACATGGCGATGTCCACATCATCGTCCCAGGGGATGAAGCCCTTGTGGCGAATGGCGCCGATGAGGGTGCCGTACATCAGGTAATATTTTAACCCATTTTCTTTGCATTTGTCCCGGATATAGCAAAGCACGCCCAGCTCCAGCTGCTTCAGTTCTTCCGTCCGGATCTCCGTTTCCATGCGGCTCTCCCCTCTCATGCCAGGCCCAGGGCCTGCTTCAGTTCCACTACTAACTTTTGGTTATTATCCTCGATGCACATGCTCTGCACCGCCTGCTCCACGCGGCGGCAATAGTCGTCATACGAACCGGTCACCCGGTCGATGGCGTCGGCATAGGTGTCGGAGGCCTCCCCCACGCCCCAGGCGCGGCACAGGTCCAGCAGCGGCGGATTGGTGGTGGTGACCACAGGCTTGCCCTCATACAGGAACTCATAGAGCTTGCCCGAGGCGCAGTACATATTATTGCTGTCATACTGGCCGTAATTCACGATGCCGATATGGCAGTGGTCGATGAGATACTTCAGCTCATTCTGACCCAGCTGGCCCAGGATGTGGACGCAGTGCAGATCGTTTGCGCGGATGAGCTCCTCGATGGCCGACTTCTCCTGAGGCGTGCTGCCGCCCACGAGAAACAGCGTGCAGGGCCGCTGGACCTTGGCCATGGCCTCCACCAGCTTGTCATTGGTGCGCTGGAGCGAACAGCCGGAGGTGGAAATGATCCGCCAGCCGTCCCCCGTCAGCAGGTCCCCGAAGCGCTCCGCCAGCTGCGCCATGTCCGCGTCGGGGCTATAGGTCAGGCGGCGCAGATTCTCGTAGACCAGGGGTTTTTCCTGCAGGGCATACTCCTGCTGCATGCGCCGGGCGCGGTATTCGTTGGCGGCGATGATGACATCCGCCTTTTTGTATAGCTTTTCCTCGAACACGCAGCCCACGCGGCTGGTGAAGCTGGTCATCTCCGAGCGCAGATACAGCTCCCGGGCATCCTGAATGATCCGGACGCCGGGGTGCTTCTTCTTGATGCGCAGAGCCGGGACGGTGGCCTTGCGGTTATCGGCAAACACCACGTCGATATTCCCCAGCTCCTCAAACAGGCTCACGGCCCGGCGGATAAACGCCAGATACGCCCCCCGGCCGGTGCCGCGGAAGCAGATATGCTCCGGCTCCGCCGGGACAAAGTCCGCTCCTGCGCACGTCAGATAATAGGTCTTGCCCAATTGCTTGCAGACCTTGATCAGCTCCCGCTGCCGGCCGTCATACTCGTACCGGCCGTAGGACAAAAACAAAATGTTCATGAACTGCTTCCCTTTCTTCCTGCGGGCCCCGGAGGGCCGGTTTCAGGCCGTCTTTTCCGTCTGTTTATTGGCGAAGATCACGCCCAGGGTGATGAGCACCGCGCCGATGATGCTCATAACGGAGATCTTCTCATCCAGCAGCAGCCAGCCCGCCACCACGGTGACAAAGGGCGTGGCATAGAGGTAATTGTTGGTGATGACCACGCCCAGGCGCTTGAAGGCGATGTTCCAGATAGCAAAGCACACGGCGTTGCCGAACACGCCCAAAAACAACCAGCTCAGGAGAATGCCGGGCTGGGTAAACAGGGGCGTCAGGCTGGGCATGCCGTCGGTGATGAGCATCAGAGGGACGGCGGTGATAAACGCCCACAAGAACACCCGGCGGGTAACGAGGAAGTTATCATACTGCTCGGTATATTTCTTAATGAGGATAGAGTACACCGCCCAGGCCAGGGCTGCGGCCAGGGCCAGCAGGTCGCCCAGGGGACTCAGGTGGAAGGACAGGGTACCGTTGAGCACCACCAGCACCACGCCCACAATGGCCACCACCGCGCCGATATACACCCATTTGCCCAGCTTCTCGCCCTTGCGGGAGAACAGCTGCGCCAGGAGCACCGTGAGGATGGGGGACATGGAGACCAGAATGCTGACGTTGGCGGCGGAGGTATGGGCCGCGGCGGTATTCTGCAGGTAGAAATAGAAACTGCCGCCGGTGATGCCGATGAGGATGAACATCAGCTCATCCTTCCAGGGCAGCTTCATGGTTTTGGGGCGCAGGGCCCACAGGGCCAGGTAGGCCAGGCCCATGCGCAGGGGGATGATCTGGATGGGGGTGAAGGCCTGGAGCATCACCTTGGTCAGCACGAAGCAGCTGCCCCACACCAGGGTCGTAAACAGGGCAAACAGGTGCCCTGTGAGCTTTTGCTGTTTTGTAAATCCGATTTCCGTCATTTTCTCTCACTCTCTCCGTCTTTAAAAGCATTGCCCGCCGGGGGCAATGCACAGTGTACCAAAAAGCTTTTCGGTACGCTGTGTGAAGCCTTTTATAAGCTCCAAAAGCTTTTGACCGAAGGGGCGCAGGACACCCGTTCCGGGTCTCCCGCGCACACCCTTCCTTACCGTTATGATTGATCGCCCGTCGAATGGGCGGGTAAAGCGCTGTGAAGTTTCTTATTCCGTCGTGTCGGACGGAATAACGATCTGCTCGCCGTTCATCACCTGGTCGATGACGCCCTTGATGGTATTGATATACCCATAATCCGGCGGCATGACATACAGCGGCTCACCGGGGACGGAGTAGCAATACTGGTAGGTATCGCCGTCCCCCTCCCGGGCGGACATGGTCTGGATGTTCCAGGAGAAGCCCTCCTTCTGCATCATCTGCACCAGGGAGGTGATCTGATCGTAGGAGATGTTGGTGACACAATTGTCCGACATGGCCTTGAGCAGATCCTGATAATTGGCCAGCACGCTGGGGGAGGTGGCCTTTTCGATGATGGCCTGGACGACCTTCATCTGGTTCCGGCCCCGCTGATTATCCCCGTCGGAGAAGGAATAGCGCTCCCGGGCGAACATCAGGGCCTCCGGCCCGCCGAGATGGTTCCAGCCCTCGGTATAGCTGTAGGTCCTGTAGCCGTAGCCCGCTACATCCCCTGCCGATGTGGTAAATTCATAGTCGGAATACACGTCGATGCCGCCCAGGGCGTCCACAATGTCGATGAGGCCCCAGAAATTGACCCGGCCATAATAGGAGGTCTTGGTGCCGTAGAGGTTATCCAGCACGGCCATGCTCTCCTGTATGCCGTAGAGCCCCGCGTGGGTCAGCTTATCCATCTCGCCGTTGAAGGCCAGGGGCAGGTAATAATCCCGGGGGGTATTGATGAGCAGGATCTGGCGGGTCTTGGGATTCACCACCGCCAGGATATTCACATCGCTGCGGGTCTTGGCATTGATATCGGAATCCCGCTCGTCACTGCCGCTGCAGTAGACCACAAAGGGCTGCTTGGTAATGGAGCCGGTGGGCTTGATAGAGGTAATCTCATGCTCGGTGATGTACTCGTAGATGATCCTGGTGCGGTCAGAGAAGTCCCGATAGTTCTCCTGCTCCGTCAGCAGGGGGATATACCCCTCGTTGAGGATCAGCGCCTGGACCTCATCGTCATACAGGGCGTCCGCCATCTCGGCGGGGGTATCATAAGCCGCGGTCTCCACCTTGCCCATGCTCTTTTCCATGGCGGCGAGGATCTGCTGGGTGTTCTCCGTATCGCGGTCCGCCAGGATGCCGAAGCGGTAGCCCTTGGTATCACTCAGGTCCGTGGCCTCGTCCTCCTTCATGACGATCACCGCCGTCACCTGCTTTTCCACCATGATGCCGGAGATCTTGCTCAGGGCCGACTGCACCGCACCGGCGGCCACGGCGCCATAGATCATGCCCGCCGACAAAAACACGGCCAGCACGCCGCAGATCAGCTTGCCCAGCTTATTGCGCCGCAGGGGCAGCTGCACAAAAATATGCAGCCCGTTCACCACCAGCAGCGCCGCCATGATCAGCACCAGGTTGGTCGTTGTGAGCATTTTGGTGGCCATAAGCCGGGCAAAAATAGCCAGGCTGCACACCAGCAGCACAAACATCATGATGATACCAAACCAATCCAGCTTTGTGCGGCGGATGCGTCTGGTTTGGGAGCTTTCCCTCCGCTTATCCATATCCTATCTCCTTTGCTCTATGTTCTCGTCCGGGCAGGCCGCGCCCCCGCAGGGGATGCGAGCCTCCTTACCTGCCGAAGCGACCGGTGAAGTCCGTGCTGGCCACATGGGAAAGGGGCAGCTTTACGGGCTTGCCGGTGGCGGCGGACTGATAAATGGCCAGGATCATCTCCAGGGCGTTGCGGCCGGCCACGGCGTCCACATAGGGCTTGCGGTCGTGCTCGATGGCGTCCATCATATCGGCAAAGAGGCTGGTGTGGCCGTTGCCATAGACATTGGAGGTGGCCTCCTGCAGGCCCTTGTTTTTCGCGTCGTCGGCGGTCTCGTCGGAGAAGTTCCACACGTCGATGTTATTGGTGGAGGTGCCGCCGATCTTCACGGTGCCGGTCTCACCAAAGAGGTAGAGAGTCTCCTCCAGGTTCTTGGGGTAGACGTTGGTGGTGCCCTCGATGGTGCCTACGGCGCCGTTTTTGAATTTTACCACGGCCATGCCGATGTCCTCGCACTCCAGATAATCATGGAACTGCTGCTTGGTGACGCCGTAGACCTCCTCCACCTCGTCGCCCATCATCCAGCGCAGCAGGTCGATGCCGTGGATGCACTGGTTCATGAGGCAGCCGCCGTCCTGGGCCCAGGTGCCCCGCCAGGAGGCCTGGTCATAGTAGCTGTGGTCCCGGTTCCAGCGGACGTGGATGGAGCCGTGGGAGATTTTCCCGAAGCGCCCGGCCTCCAGCGCCTTGCGCATCTGCTGGATGGCCACGTTGAAGCGGTTCTGATGGCAGGCGGAGACCTTCACATGCTTTTCTTCGCTGCGGCGGACGATCTCCTCCGCGTCGTCCATGCTCATGGCCATGGGCTTTTCGATGATGACGTTGACGCCGTGGTCGATGCAGTAGAGAGCGATCTCGGCGTGGATGCCGCTCTCGGTGGCAATGGACGCCAGGGTGATGTCGTTTTCCGCCAGCATCTGCTTATAGTCCGTATAGCGCTTGATGGAGCTGTCGCCCTGCAGGTCGTATTTCGCCAGCAGCGTCTCCATCTTCTCCGGCAGCACGTCGCACACGGCGACGATCTCCAGCTTATTATTGATGGCCGCCTTCATGTGGTTCACGGCGATGCGGCCGCAGCCGATGAGTGCGTATTTCATGATCTTTTCCTCGCCTTTTTATAGATTTGTGCCCCAAAAGGGCGGATTTCGTCTCTTACAGTCTCCAGAAGCGCATGCCGGAGGCCTTCAGCTCGTCCATGCGATAGAGGCTCTTGACGTCGATGAGAACCTTTTCGCTGTCGGGCAGATCGCTCTTAAACAGGCCCTTCAGCTGCATCATGGACAGGGAGCGGAACTCACTGTGGCCCACGGCCACGATGACGCAGTCGGCCTTGGGGATCTTATCAAAGTCCGTCAGAGTGACGCCGTACTCATGCTCTGCCACGGCGGGGTCGGCCCAGGGGTCGGTGACCACGGGCTGAATGTCATACTCCTTCAGGCGGTTGATGATGTCCACCACCTTGCTGTTGCGGGTGTCGGGGCAGTTCTCCTTGAAGGTGATGCCCAGGATGACCACGGCGGCCTTCTTGGGGGCCATGCCCGCCTCGATCATCTGCTTGATAGCGGCATCGGCTACGAAGCCGCCCATGCTGTCGTTGACCTTGCGGCCGTTGAGGATGATCTGGCTGTGATAGCCCAGGGCCTCGGCGGCGTTGGTGAGGTAGTAGGGGTCCACGCCGATGCAGTGGCCGCCCACCAGACCCGGACGGAAGCCCAGGGCGTTCCACTTGGTGTTCATGCCCGCCAGGACCTCGTCGGTGTCGATGCCCATGCGGTCACAGATCATGGCCACCTCATTCATAAAGGCGATGTTGATGTCCCGCTGGCTGTTCTCCACCACCTTCACGGCCTCGGCGGTCTTGATGGTGGACACAGGGAAGGTGCCGGCCTTGATGACGATGTCGTACACCTTCTTGATCTCCCGGGCGGACTCCTCGTCCATGCCGGAGACGATCTTGCGGATGTTGGTGAGGGTATGGACCCGGTCGCCGGGGTTGATGCGCTCGGGGCTGTAGCCGATCTTCCAGTCCACGCCGCACTTGAGGCCGGACTCCTTCTCGATGATGGGCACGCAGATGTCCTCGGTAACGCCGGGGTACACCGTGGACTCAAAGACCACGATGGTGCCGGGAGTCAGGTTCTGGCCCACGGTGCGGGAGGCACCCTCCACCGGGCGCAGGTCCGGGGTGGTATCGGGATTCACGGGGGTGGGCACGGCCACGACGATGAACTTGGCCTCCTTCAGCCGCTTGGGATCGGAGGTGAAGTCCACGGTGGTGTTCTTGATGGCCTCGCCTACCTCGTTGGTGGCGTCGATGCCGTTTGCGTATTCATTTACGCGCTTTTCGTTGATATCAAAGCCGATGACGGAGATATGCTTGGCAAACTCCACGGCAATGGGCATGCCCACATAGCCCAGGCCCACCAGGGCCAGCTTCTCCGTGCCCTTGATCAGGCCGTCGTAAATAGTGTCGAATTTCATTTTACTTACACTCCTCCACTTGATTTTCCGCTTTCATCCGATAGTGCCTGCCGCAGGCGGCGCAGGCGGCTGTTTCCCCGTCAAAGTGCAGCAGCGCGCCGCACTCGCAGGCCCAGCCGCGAATCTTCGCCGGGACACCCAGCATCAGCGCATGGTCGGGCACGTTGCTGGCCACCACGGCGCCGGCCCCGATGAGGGCCCAGCGGCCCACGGTATGGCCGCAGACGATGGTGGCGTTGGCGCCGATGGACGCGCCCTCCTTAATGAGGGTCTTATGATACCCGGCGCTGCCCTTGGGGTACTTGGCCCGGGGGGTCAGGTCGTTGGTGAACACGCAGGAGGGGCCGCAGAACACATAGTCCTCCAGCTCCACCCCCTCGTACAGGGAGACGTTATTCTGCAGCTTGCAGCCGTCGCCCACCTTGACATGGTTGCTGACATTCACGTTCTGCCCCAGGGAGCAGCGCTTGCCGATGCGGGCCCCCTTCTGAATGTGGCAGAAGTGCCAGATCTTGGTGCCCTCGCCGATCTCCACATCCTCATCCACGAAGCTGGAGGGATGCACAAAATATTTCTCCTCCATCACAGCGCCTCCAGTACCGCGTCAATGACCGTCTGCTGCTGGGCGGCGTCCATATACGGGTGCATGGGCAGGGACAGGGTCCGGGCGCAGTAATCGTTGGCGTTTCCATAGGTCTCGCCGTAGTGGGGCTCGGCCTGGAACACCGGCAGGGCGTGCTGGGGCGTGGGATAATAGACCATATTGGGGATATTCTTTTCCTTCAGATGGGCGATGACCCGGTCACGGGTCTGGGTGTCCTTGGCCAGGATGGCGTACTGGGCCCAGGCGGAGACGCAGCCCTCGGCCACGAAGGGAACGGTGAAATCCTTGCAGAAGGCGGCATTATACCGGCCGGCCACCTCCTGGCGGCGGTCGATCTCATAATCCTTCAGAGCCTTCAGCTTGGGCAGCAAAACAGCCGCCTGGATGGTATCCAGCCGGGAGTTCATGCCCACGCGGATGTTGTCATACTTGCCGCCGGGGCCCTTGCCGTGGACGCACAGGGAGCGGATGATGTCCGCCGCGGCATCGTCATCGGTGAAGATGGCGCCGCCGTCGCCATAGCAGCCCAGGGGCTTGGCCGGGAAGAAAGAGGTGGTGGCGATATAGCCGAAGGAGCAGCACTTGCGCCCCTTGTAGGACGCGCCGAAGGCCTGGGCGGCGTCCTCGATGAGGGTGAGGCCGTACTTCTCGCAGACGGGCGCGATGGCGTCATAGTTGCAGGGGTTGCCCAGAATGTCCACGGCCACCACGGCCTTGGGCGTGAGCTTGCCCTCGGCCAGCACAGCCTTTATCTGATTTTCCAGGCTGTCCGGGCAGAGGGTATAGGTGTTCCGGGCGATGTCGCAGAACACAGAGGTGGCGCCGAACATCTTAGCCGGCTCCGTGGAGGAGATGAAGGTCATGTCCGGGCAGAACACGGCGTCCCCCTCCCCTACGCCGGCCACCATGAAGGCGATCTGCAGGGCGTCGGTGCCGTTGGCGCAGGTGATGCAGTGCTTGCGGCCCACGAAGTCCGCCAGCTCCTGCTCCAGCTGCTTTACCTGGGGACCGCCGATGAACTGGGCGGAATCCAGCACTGCCTGGATATTGGCATTGATCTCGTCCTTCAGCGCCGCATACTGGGCTTTCAAATCGATAAATTGCATTATGAATCCTCCTCCCCGTCCGTTACGGGATGCTCGATGACATCCAGCAGCTTCTCGGTCAGTTTCCTAAAATCGTAATCATGGGCCGCGCGCAGGGCATTGCGGGAGAGCTTGTCCCGCTCCTCCGAATCCATGGCGGCCATCTCCTCCACCCGGCGGGCCACCGACGCAGCGTCCGGGTGCTGCACGTCCAGCCCGGCCCCGTAGGTCACGGCGGGGTTATACGGGCAGGGGAAATCCGACAGCACCGGCTTGCCGGCGGCCAGATAGTCAAACATCTTATTAAAGCTGATGCCGAAGCGGAACAGGGGCGAGGGGGTGTTGTGGGCCAGGTTCACATCCGCCCGGCTTACGATGGAGGGCACGAACTTCTTCTCCACCCGGCCCTTGAACACCACATTGCCGATGTTCTCGTCCTTTACGCGCTGCTCCAGGGCGGGCCGCTCGTCGCCATCGCCCCAGATGAGGAAGCGCACCCGGGGGTCCCGGACCTCCTTGGCCGCGTCCAGCAGCAGGCCCAGGCCATTCACCTGGCGGATGGAGCCGGTGTAGACCACCTTGAAGGTATCCGGATCGTCCAGATCCGGATCGTCCACCGGGAAATTCATCTTATTATACTCGAACAAGTCCAGGTCCACGCCGTTATTGATATAGTGGACCTTGCTCCGGGGCACGGCCTGCTCCCAATGCTGCTCCTTGATATAGTCGTAAGCGCCCTCCATGGTGAACACCACGGCGTCGGACCGGGTGTAGATCCATTTCTCCAGCCGGCGCAGCCACAGCACCGCCGGGTTATGGGGGCCGGCAATGTCATAGGCGATGACGCTCTCCGGCCAGAGGTCGGCGATCTCGGCGATGCCCCGGCAGCCGTATTTCCGGGCCAGCTTGATGCCCGCCGCGCAGGACATGGGGGGCATGGAGGTGGCCACGATGGCGTCGGGCCGGGGGTACTTATTGCACACGCCCGGCAGTTTCCGGGCAAACTCCAGCATATTGAGGATGCGGGAGGCGCCGTTGCCGTGATAGCCCTTGCAGCGGATGAGCACATAGTGGACCCCGTCCACCACGTCCTCCCGGTAGGGGGTATCATCCTCGATGAGGTTCTGATCGGAGTTGTGCACGGTGCTGGCGGCGAAAATGGTCACTTCGTGGCCCAGGCGCATGAGGTTCTTGGCGAAATAATTCTGCCGGGCCAGGGGGTAATACTGGGGCGGCACCGCATAATGGTTGATGAGCCAAATTCTCATAAAACTACTCTTTACTCCTTTATTACCACCGCGAAGGTCTGGAAAATCAGCTTGATGTCATAAAACACCGAGGCATGGGGGATATACTCCAGGTCCAGGTCGATCTTCCGGGGCATGATCTCCTCGATATAGGTGCGGTTGGGATCGGCGCTGGCGGTGAGCAGGTCGTTTTCATTGCGGAAGCGGATGGAGGCCAGGCCCGTGATGCCGGGCCGCACCAGCAGCACCTGGCGCTGATAAGGGGTATACAGGTCCACATAATCCGCCACCTCCGGCCGGGGGCCCACAAAGCTCATGTCCCCCACCAGGACGTTGATGAGCTGGGGCAGCTCGTCTATCTTGCTCTTGCGCAGGAAGCGGCCCACGGGGGTGATGCGGCTGTCGTTGCCGGTGGTGATCTTCAGGCCGGCGTTATCCTTGCGCATGGAGCGAAACTTGAAGATGCGGAAGGGCTTGCCGCCCTTGCCGATGCGCTCCTGCCGGAAGAACACGCCGCCGGGAGAGGTCACCGCCACCAGCAGGGAGACCACCAGCAGCAGCGGGCTCAGCACGACGAGCCCCAGCAGAGAGCACACGATGTCAAAGGCCCGCTTGCAGGCCATGGCCCCCGCCGAAGGCGGCGTGATGGGCGCAAAGGGCTGCGGAGAGCCGTTTTGATTGTCCATAAATCGGTATCCTTTTCCTTTTTTATCAGCCCTGCAGGCAGTCCTTCAGCGTCTGGCAGATAAACCGCACATCCTCCTCCGTAAGGGTGGAGTACAGGGGCAGGGTGATCTCGTTTTCAAACTGGGCCAGGGCATTGGGATAGTCCTTTATATCAAAGCCCAGGTTCTTATACGCCGTCAGCAGGGGCAGGGGCTTATAGTGTACGTTGGTGGCAACGCCACGCTCGGCCATTTTCTCGATGATCTCGTTACGCTGGGCCATGGTCTTGCCTGTGAGCCGGGCCAGGTACAGATGACAGCTGGAAACCTCGTCCTCTCTGAAGTGGGGGGCGTGCTCCACACCGCAATCGGAGAGCAGCTCATCATACAGCCGCACCAGGCTATACCGCTTTTTCAGTAGATCCGGATAGCGCTTCAGCTGAGCCAGGCCGATGCCCGCCATAATATCCGTCATGTTGCACTTATAGAGCGGAGCCACAATATCGTATTCCCAGGCGCCGGGCTTGGTCTTGGCCAGGGCGTCCTTATTCTGGCCATGGAGGCTCAGGAGCATATACTGCTTATAAATAGCCTCGTCATCCAGGCCCAGGGCGGGATTCCAGGTGGCGGCGCCGCCCTCGGCGGTGGTGAGGTTCTTCACCGCGTGGAAAGAAAACGTGGTGAAGTCCGCAAAGCAGCCGGAGCGCTTTCCGTGGCGCTGGGCACCGAAACTGTGGGCTCCGTCGGCCACCACGGCCACCCGGCCGATCTTCTTCTGCAGGTCGCTCTCGGGGGTGAACAGGGCCTTCTTATCCTCCACGATGGAGAAGATCGTGTCGTAATCCGCCAGGATGCCGCCCAGGTCCACGGGAATCACCGCCTTGGTGCGCTCTGTAAAAGCAGCAGAAAGCTGCTGCGGATCCATCTCATAGGACCCCGGCAAAGTGTCCACCAGCACCAGCTTGGCACCCACATGGCACACGGGGCTGGCGGAGGCGGTGTAGGTATAGGCGGAGGTGATGACCTCGTCCCCGGGGCCGATGCCCAGGATGCGCAGGGTCATCTCCAGACAGGCGGTGGCGGAGTTGAGGCACACGGCCTTATCCGTCCCGCAGTAGGCAGCGATCTGCCGCTCAAACTCCTTGGTCTTGGGCCCGGTGGTGATCCAGCCGGAGCGCAGGGCCTCGCAAACTTCCTGAATTTCAGCCTCCGTAATATCCGGCGGGCTAAACGGTATTTTGTGCATAAAATCCCCTCGTTTCTCGTGATAAGCCCAAAAAGGGCAAAGTGAGGTATACTATCAAATATGAAAAATTATAGCACTGTCCCCTATTCAAATCAAGGCTTTTTTGTGAACATACAGTGACAGCGGCGGGCGGCCGGTTTCTCTTTTTACCGGGGGCAGAAAGTGTGGTAATTCGCGGTGAAGTATGCTATAATAAATAACTGGCCGGATAAGGCATATACAGACCGTAATATTTCGACAAGTTTATACCGTTTACAATCATTTTTAGATAGGAGATCTTTACTTATGTCATTCTTTTCATCTTTTCTGCTGGGGTTGATCCAGGGCGTTGCCGAGTTTTTGCCCATCTCCAGCAGCGGCCATCTGGCCATTGCGCAGAACCTGCTGGGCATGCAGGACGCCGGCGTGGTGCCGGAGTTCTTTGACGTACTGCTGCACCTGGGCACCCTGGTGGCCGTGTTCGTGGCCTACTGGGGGGAGATCAAGGATATGGTCCGGGAGCTGGTTTACGGCGTGCGGGACATCGCCCATCACTCTACCCCCACCCCGGTGCCTCCGGCCCGGCGGCTGATCCTGCTGATCATCGTGGGCACCCTGCCGCTGTTTGCGGTGCTGCCTATTAAAGATAAGGTGCAGGGCCTCAGCAGCAACATGGTCTTTATCGGCGCGGCCCTCATTGTCACGGGCCTGCTGCTGTTCGCCAGCGACCGGGTGAAAAAGGGCCGCAAGACCGAGGCCAGCGCCGGGGTCCTCTCGGCTCTCATTGTGGGCGTGGGCCAGGCTATTGCCACCATGCCCGGCATTTCCCGCTCCGGCATGACCATCACCACCGGCTGCTTCGTGGGCTATGAGCGGAAGTTCGCCGTGCGTTTTTCCTTCCTGCTGAGCATCCCCGCTGTGCTGGGCGCCAACATCCTCAGCCTGAAGGACGCCATGGACGCGGGCATCGACTGGAGCCAGGTGCCGGTATACCTGGTGGGTGTCATCACCGCCGCCGTGGTGGGATATCTGTGCATCCGGCTGCTGAAAATGATCGCGGACAAGGGCAAGTTCGGCTTCTTCGCCTACTACTGCTGGGCCGTGGGCCTGCTGACCCTGATCCTGAACTTTATCAAGAAGTAATCGCTATACATGTGCCGCCCCTGCGGCGGCAGAACGGGAGAAAACATGGCTCAATCCACCAAGAAAAAAACGACCCAGGCATCCGGAAAAAGATCCGCCGCCCAGCGCAGCCCCGCCCCCGCTCCCCGGGAGCGTGGACCGGGCGCGCGCATTGCCGGGGGCATTCTATGCCTGCTGCTGGCCCTGTGCATAGCCGTGAGCTACTTTAACGCGGAGGCCGTGCTCCTGAAGCTCCTGCGCGGGGCCCTGACAGGGCTGTGCGGCTATGGCTACTGGCTGTGGGCCGTGATGCTGCTGGTAAGCGGTCTGTTCCTGCTGCTGCACCGGGAGCGCAAGGCCGCCGGGCGGGTGCTGTGTGCCCTGCTCACTCCCCTGTTGGGAGGCAGCCTGCTGCATCTGCTGCTGGCAAAGGCCGCGGCGGGTGCGTCCCTGTCCGCCCTGTGGGCGGAGGGACAGGCCCTCACCGGCGGCGGCGTGCTGTGCGGCGGCCTGACAGAGCTGGGAAAGACGTACATAAGCGAGGCCGTGTTTGCCATTCTGGCGGTCATCGGTCTGCTGGTGTGCGTGTTCGTCATGCTGCGCACCACCCCGGCCCAGGTGGCGGAGAAGGCCCGCCAGCGGGCCGCTCAGCGGGCCCAGGAGGCCGAAGGTGAACCGGAAAGCCCGGCGGAGAGTGCCCCCGCCCGGTCTGCCGGGAAGGCCGCTCCCCGGCGGCGCAGCCCGCAGATCGACATCCCTCTGGACGACGAAAAAGAGCCCATTCCGGAGGGCTCCCCCCTGCAGGCGGAGAAGAAGTCCTTCTTCAGCCGCCGCCGGACGCCTACTCCGGACGAGGTGCTCCAGCCGCCCAAGGATACGCCCGCTGCCGCTGAAACCACTGAAGCCATCGAACCCGAGGCAGCCCCGGAACCGGCTCCCACGCCCTGGAGCGAGCCGGCCAAGCCGGCCGAGCCTGCTAAGACCGAGCCGGCCGAGCCTGTGGATTTGGAAAAGACCGCCCAGGAGGTGAGCCGCCAGATCGAGCAGGAGCTCTCCCAGCCCGGAGAGCAGTACCAGTACCCGCCCATCACCCTGCTGGACCAGGGGGAGGCAGGCAGCTTTACCGAGGCCGGGGCGGAGATGCGCAGCAACTCCAAGCGCCTGGCGGACACCCTGCGCAGCTTCGGCGTAGACGCCCGGCCCGGCGAGGTGGTGCGCGGTCCCAGCGTCACCCGGTATGAGTTCGCCCAGCCCCAGGGGGTGAAGCTATCCAAGATCACCAATCTATCCGACGACATTGCCCTGGCCCTGGGCGTGGGCAGCGTCCGGGTGGCCCCGGTGCCGGGAAAGATCTCCGCCGTGGGCATCGAGGTGCCCAACCGGGCCGTGACCCCGGTGCGCATCCGGGAGGTCATCGAGTCCCGGGAGTTCACCGGCCATAAGTCCGCCGTGGCTTTCGCCGTGGGCAAGGACATCGGCGGCAACCGCATCATCGGCGACATCGCAAAGCTCCCCCATGTGCTCATCGCCGGCACCACCGGCTCCGGCAAATCCGTGTGTACCAACTCCCTCATTGTGAGCATGCTGTATAAGTCTACCCCGGAGGAAGTGCGGTTCATCATGGTGGACCCGAAAATGGTGGAGCTGGCCCCCTATAACGGCATCCCCCACCTGCTGATCCCCGTGGTCACGGACCCCAAAAAGGCCGCAGGCGCCCTGCAGTGGGCGGTGTTCGAAATGATGAAGCGCTATAAGCTCTTCTCCGAGAACGGCGTGAAGGAGCTCAGCGCCTACAACGCCCTGGCGGAGCAGTCCCAGCCGGACGAAAACGGTGAGAAGATGAAAAAGCTGCCTACGGTGGTGGTGGTCATCGACGAGCTGGCCGACCTGATGCTGGTGGCTGCCAAGGAGGTGGAGGACTCCATCTGCCGGGTGGCCCAGATGGGCCGTGCCGCCGGCATGCACCTGGTCATCGCCACCCAGCGGCCCTCCGCCGACGTCATCACCGGCCTCATGAAGGCCAACATCCCCAGCCGCATCGCCTTCGCCGTGGCCTCCTCCATGGAGTCCCGGATCATTCTGGACACCCCCGGCGCCGAGAAGCTGGTGGGCAAGGGCGACATGCTTTACGCCCCCCTGGGCGAGGGCAAGCCCCGGCGCGTCCAGGGCTGCTTCATCACCGCAGAGGAGATCGAGCGGGTGGTGGAGTTCATCAAGGAGACGGGCGAGGCGTCCTACTCCGAGGATGTGATCCGGCAGATCGAGCAGGTGGTACAGGAAAAGGACAAGAAGGGCTCCCCTGCCCCGGATGCCGCCCCGGCAGACGACGCCGACGAGCTGCTCCCCGCCGCCGTGGAGGTGGTGCTGGAAACGGGACAGGCCAGCGTCTCCATGCTGCAGCGGCGGCTGAAGCTGGGCTATTCCCGGGCCGCCCGACTGGTGGACCAGATGGAGGAACGGGGCATCGTAGGCCCCTTCGAGGGCTCCAAGCCCCGGCAGCTGCTCATTGACAAGGCCAAGTGGCAGGAGATGCAGATGGGCAAGGCGGAGCCGGAGCCGGAATTCGACCGGGCCGGCACCATCCGGGATGTATTTGAAAGCCATGACGCCCTGGACTGAGGGCGCAGGAAGGAGAACACCATGGAATACAGAAGATTCGGCAATACCATCGTGGCGCGGATCGACCGCGGCGAGGAGATTTTGGCGGCCGTAAAGGCGATCGCCGGGGCCGAGCACATCCAGCTGGCCAGCGTCAGCGCCCTGGGCGCCACCAACGACTTTACCGTGGGCGTTTACAATGTGGACGAGAAGCAGTATCACGCCAACGATTTTAAGGGAAATTTTGAGATCGTCTCCCTCACCGGCACCATCAACACCATGGATGGCGCGTTCTACACCCACCTGCACATGAGCGCAGGCGATGAAAAGGGGCAGGTATTCGGCGGGCACCTGAATCGGGCCGTGGTCAGCGCGGTGTGCGAGATGGTCATCACTGTCATCGACGGCATGGTGGACCGGCGCTTCAGCGAGGAGATCGGGCTGAATCTGTTCCGGTTTTAATTCTTACGCAAAAAAAATGGACTGCATTCGCAGTCCATTTTTTGAGACTGTCGAAAAATCCATTGGATTTTTCCGACAAAAGGCTTGCAGTCTGCTGCGCGCATAATTTTGGCGCACTGCGCCAAAATTATGCGCGCAGCAGACTGAGAGGTATTTTCCCCCACGCACATGTCGCGGTGAAAAATGATCTGAATTTTTCGCGTCTGCGGACGCGAACTCTGCGAGGCTTTTTTATGCTTTTTTCCGGTGGCGCAGGCCGTCCGCCACGAACAGGATCACCGCCAGCCACACGAAGGCGAAGGTCACGGCATTGGCCTTTGTAAACTCCTCCCCGTAGGCAAATACGCCCAGCAGCAGCTGCAGCGTGGGATTCACATACATCAGTATGCCGGAAGCCGTGATGCTGGTCTTCTTGATGCCCCCGGCAAACAGCATCAGCGGCACGGAGGTCACAATGCCTGTCAGCGCCAGCAGCGCCATCTCCCCGCCGGAGAGGGATGCGTAGGTGGTCAGCCCCGAGAGCTGAGCATACAGAATAAAGCCCAGGGCCAGGGGCAGCACCGCCAGCGTCTCCATACAGATGGAGACCTCGCTCTCGGCCTTTATGCCCTTCTTCAGCGCTCCGTACAGGGCAAAGCTCAGCCCGATGATCACCGCCAGGTACGGTACGCTGCCGTACAGCACCACGGAGTACATCACCCCCACAAACGCCAGGCCCACGGACACCCACCGCACCGGGCTGAGCCGCTCCTTGAAGATCAGCGCCCCGATAACGATGGAAAACAGCGGGTTCATATAATAGGCCAGGCTGGCCTCCAGAATGCGCCCGGTGGCCACGGTGAGGATATAAACGCCCCAGTTCACAGTGATGAGCAGCCCGCAGCACAGGTAAAGGCGCCGCTGCTTTTTATCCCGGAGGATCGCCTGCACCGCGCCGCCGCGCCGCTTGACCAGGAGGACCGCCAGGCAGAATACGCAGGAAAAAACGATCCGCTGGGCCAGCACATAGGCGGAATTTACGCCGGAGAGCAGCTTCCAGAATACCGGCAGCAGCCCCCAGAGAATATAGCAGCCCAAAACTTGCAGTGTTGATCTGTTCATAAGGAAAACCTGATTTCGTAAAAATTTGAGGTCCGGCCAATGGCCCGGGGAACTACAGGCCCAGCAGGCCTTTGGCGGTCTCTCCCAGGATGCCGCGCACGGCCTCCTCCGGCAGCGGCAGGCGCGCCAGGTCGTCGGCATTTTTGCCCATATCCACGCTGGGCCAATCCGTGCCGAATACGAACTTATGGGCCAGCCGGGGCAGGTCGGGGAAATACGTCAGCAGCTTCTTGGGCGGCAGACCCGCCACGTCGATATATACATTTTCATGCAGCCGCGCAACGGTCACCGCTTCCTTATACCAGCAGTCCCGTCCGCCGTGGCACATGACGAGCTTCAGATCCGGGAAATCCACGGCGATGTCATCGTAGAAGATCGGGTCGCCATACTTCAGCCGGGAATTCTTGAACACGGACAGGCCCGTGTGGAACATCACCGGCAGCCCCAGCTCCTGCGCCGTCTCGTACAGGAGGTACATCATGGGGTCGTTGGGGTAGAAAAAGTTATAGGTGGGATAGAGCTTCACGCCCCGGAAGCCCTGCGCCGCCAGGCGGCGCAGCTGCCCGGGCATATCCTTTTCCCGCAGGGGATCAAATGTGCAGAAGGGCAGCAGCTGCGGGTGCCCCTGGCAGAAGGCCGCCACCATATCGTTGCCCGCCACGCCGGTCACGGTCGGGGTATCCTCCGCCAGAATGACGGCGTAATCCACGCCTTTTTCCGCCAGCATGGCGCAGAAATCATCCGGGGCCGCATAGGCATCGCACACGGCATCATAGTCCGCCTCCGACGGGTAGAGGGAGATGAACCAGCGCCGGGTGCTCTCAGACTGGACTTTATACCGGGAAAGATGCACATGCATGTCGATCAGCAATCTTCCGTTTCGCATTTTTATCACCTTTTTCGCGCGGTTTATTTGCGCCCATCATACCACGGCCGGGGCCGCCGCGCAATCGGGAATTTCACAAAAATTGAAGGGCCCCTGCGGCCCCGTTTTGCACCGCAAAAACGGTAGGCGCCAAAAAAGAGCCACCCTGAAAGGGTGGCTCATCTTTGCAGATTTGGGTAGGCATAATATGAGTGCATTTCCGCACTGCGCAAGGAAAAGGGAGTGTGAGGGAAAAACCTCTGCGGGTTTTTCCCTCACTATTGAAATAAAGAGCCGCCTGCGGCCCGTTTTTGCAAGGCAAAAACGGTAGGCGCCAAAAAAGAGCCACCCTATAAGGGTGGCTCTTTTTTGGTGCCCCGTCGGGGATTCGAACCCCGGACACCCTGCTTAAAAGGCAGGT
>CAMBKF010000001.1 GCA_945868085.1 uncultured Oscillibacter sp. | reverse complement strand
GCACCGTGAAGTCCATGACCAGCTACGGCGTGTTTGTGGACATCGGCGGCGTGGATGGTATGGTACATATCTCCGAGCTGTCCTGGTCCCGCATCAAGAACCCCGCTGAGGTGGTTTCCGTGGGCGACACGCTGGATGTGTACGTCATTTCCTTCGATCCCGAGAAGCACAAGATCTCCCTGGGCGTGAAGGACCGCTCCTGCAATCCCTGGGATAAGTTTATGGAGACCTATCATGTGGGCGACGTGGCCAACGTGCGCATCGTGAAGCTGATGACCTTCGGCGCCTTTGCTGAGGTCGTTCCCGGTGTGGATGGCCTGATCCACATTTCCCAGATCGCTGACCGCCGCATCGAGAAGCCCGGTGACGTTCTGTCCGAGGGCCAGATGGTGGACGCCAAGATCACCGCTATCGACGAGGAGAAGCAGAAGATCTCCCTGTCCATCCGTGCTCTGCTGGGTGACCACGAGGACGAGGCTGAGGACGAGGAATAATCCTGGATTTATAAAAGAATCCGGCACCCCATGGGGTGCCGGATTCTTTTGCGCTTTTTTACGGTGTCACTGCTCCCGCCCGGCACATAAAATATGGCATGAGGAGGAATGGCAGCATGGAATATGTGATCTTTATTGCCCGATCCGTGACCCAGGCGCAGCGCATGATGCGCACGCTGGAGGCATGCGGGATTTGGGCAAAAATATTCCGGGCTCCGGTGGGGCTGACGGAGTTCGGCTGCAGTTATGCGGTGAAAATTCGCAGAGAAAAGCTCTGGCAGGCCATGGACTGCCTGCGGCGGGGCGGCCTGGCACCGCTTTCCGTTCATGAGAAAACGGAAAGCGGCTATCGCGAGGTGAGGGTATGATCTATCTGGACAGCGGGGCGACTACCCTGGAAAAACCGCCGGCTGTGGCCCGGGCCATGGCCCGGGCGGTGGGGGAAATGTCCTCCCCGGGGCGGGGGAACTATCCGGCGTCCCAAAAAGCGGCCCGGACGGCCTATGACTGCCGGGAAGCGGCGGCAGCGCTGTTCCATGTGCCGTCGCCGGAGCAGGTGATATTCACCAGTAATGCCACCCATGGGCTGAACATCGCCATCCGCACTCTGGTGCGGCCGGGTGGCCGGGTGGCGGTGAGCGGCTACGAGCACAACGCCGTGACGCGGGTGCTGCACAGCATCCCGGGGGTGGAGATCGTGGTGGTGGATGCGCCGCTTTATCGGCCGGAGCAGATGCTGGAGGGGTTCCGCACGGCCCTGCGCCGGGGAGTGGACGCGGTGATCTGCAACCATGTGTCCAATGTGTTCGGGTGCGTGCAGCCGGTGGGGGAGCTGGCGGGCTTATGCCGGCGGGCGCGCACGCCGCTGATCGTGGACGCGTCCCAATCGGCGGGGATCCTGCCGGTATCGCTGACGGACTGGGGGGCGGCCTTTGTGGCCATGCCCGGGCACAAGGGACTTTACGGTCCCCAGGGCACAGGCCTGCTGCTGTGCGGCGCGGAAGCCAGGCCGCTGCTCTTTGGCGGCACCGGAAGCGCCTCCCGCCGGCAGACCATGCCAGCCGATCTGCCGGACCGGCTGGAGGCCGGGACCCACAACATGCCGGGCATTGCGGGACTGCTGGAGGGCCTGCGGTTCGTCAGCCATGCCGGGATGGAGCGGATCGCCCAATGGGAAAGGCGGCTGACACGGCGGGCAGAGGAGGGACTGGCCCGGCTGCCGGGTGTGGAGATTTTTGCGGACAAAACGGGGCAAAATCAAACGGGCGTGCTGTCCTTCCGGGTGAAGGGACTGGACTGCGAGCAGGTGGGGGAGGAGCTGGCCCGGCGGCAGATCGCCGTGCGGGCGGGGCTGCACTGCGCGCCCCTGGCCCACCGCACCGCCGGGACACTGGAAACGGGAACCATACGCATCAGTCCGTCGGTTTTCAACACGGAGGGGCAGATCGACCTGTTTTTGCGGGAGATGAGTGGGATCCTGCGGGAAAATACAGAGAAATCCGTATAGTTTCTGTTGCTTTTTTCCGAGAATTTATATATAATAAGTATTACCTATGGCATTTAATTGTACCGGAAAGGAGCAGGCTGTGGATTCTATCATTTCTGTGCTGCAAAGCGCGTGGCGATACATCATGCTGGTCCGTATCACGGACGTGCTGGATGTGGCCATCATGTCCTTTGCGATCTACAAGCTGTTGAGCCTGGTGCGCAGTACACGCGCCGAGAATATATTCAAGGGCATCGTGGTCTTCATTGTGGCCCTGTGGCTGTCGTCCCTGCTGAATCTGCGGGGGATCAACTATATCCTCAGCTATGTGGTGGAGTGGGGCGTTCTGGCCCTGTTCATCGTTTTCCAGCCGGAGCTGCGGCGCGGGCTGGAGCAGCTGGGCAGCAAGAATATCCGCCTGGTGCGGCTGCTGTCCCCGGAGCAGCAGTCAACGGAGCTGGAAAAAGCCATTGACCAGACCGTGGTGGCCTGCACGGAGATGTCCAAGACCCGGACGGGTGTGCTGATCGTTTTTGAGCGCAGCATGCTGCTCAACGATATGCTGCGCAGCGGCACCATGCTGGATGCGGCGGTATCCAGCGAGCTGCTGAAGAACATTTTCTTCGTGAAGGCGCCTATGCACGATGGCGCGGTCATCATCCGCAATGGACGGATCCTGGGCGCCGGGTGCATGCTGCCGCTGTCCAAAAACGTGAATCTCAGCCGGGATCTGGGCATGCGCCACCGGGCGGGCATCGGTATGAGCGAAAATTCCGACGCGGTGGTGGTCATCGTCTCCGAGGAGACAGGCTCGATTTCCGTGGCCATCGGCGGGATGCTCAAGCGGCATCTCATGCCCGAGACACTGGAGAAGCTGCTGAAAAACGAGCTGATGCCAGCCGCGGAACCGGAGGGGCAGGCACAGAAAAACTCCTGGCTGCTGGACCGGCTGCGCCAAAAGAAAGGGGGCGGCGAGGATGAATAAAAAACGTAAAGCTGTACGCATTGCGGCATCCATTGTGGCCGCCATCGCTATCTGGCTCTATGTGGACACGGTGCGCACCCCCAGCGTTCCTATGACGGTGCGGGATATTCCCGTGGAATTTTCCGGCGAGAGCACGACCCTGGCCGACAGAGGACTTATGCTCCTGTCCGGCTATGACACGACCATCGACCTGACGCTGAAGGGCCCGCGCCGCCAGCTCTACAAGATCAACAAGAAGGATATCCGCATTGTGGCGGATACCAGCACCGTTTCGGAGGTGGGCACCCAGACCCTGAGCTATCAGGTGGTCTATCCCGACGGCGTAGCCAAAAACTCCATCTCCGTGGATTGGGCCAGCGCATACCGGGTCACGGTGACCGTGGGTGAGCTTTACTCCACGGAGGTGCCGGTCCAGTGCGAGGTGGTGGGCACTCCCAAGAAGGGCTTCTATGCCGAGGAGCCGATCCTGGATATTGACAAGATCCTGCTCCACGGCCAGCGGGACGACCTGGTGAACATCAGCTACGCCAAGCTGACGGTGGATATCAGCGACACGGATAAATCCTATGAAAACGCCGTGGGCTTTACCCTGTACGACTACAACGACATCGCCGTGGACAACTCCGCCATTCGCCCGGCCGTGAAGCTGGTGCAGGTGAGAGTGCCGGTAAAGACCACCAAGGAGGTGCCGCTGGAGATCGTGGTGAAGGAGTCGGCGGGCTCCACTCTGGAGCAGACCAGCTACACCATCGCGCCTAAGTCCGTTACCCTGGCGGGTGAAAAGGACGTTTTGGACGCCATCGATTCCATTGCTTTGGATACCGTATATCTGCAGGATATCTCCCAGTCCCAGACGCTGTATTACGAGATCATCCCCCCGGAGGATACGGAGCTGGTGGGCGACAATCACAACGCTACGGTGACATTCACCGTGACGGGCGTTACGGAGAAAACCGTGACCGTGAATCAGTTTATTGTGGAGCGGGTGCGGGAAGGCTTTAGCGGCCAGTGTACCACCGAGAGCATCCAGGTGACCATCCGGGGCCTGGCGGATGAGATCGCTGCCATCACCGATGAGCAGGTCGTGGCGGTAGTGGATTTCAGCAAGCTGAGCGCAGCCGGTGAATACACCCTGCCGGTGAACATCGTGGTGAACGGCTATGACCATATCAGCGCCAAGGGCAACTACCAGGTAAATGTGCGGCTGGATCCCAGCGGAGCCAGCGAAAACGAAAGGGAAAATACATGACACAGATCGCAACTGTAAAAAGAAAACTGGAGCCGGGCTTTGTGGAGATCTCCGTGCCCCGCAAGTCCGCCTGCGGACATGACTGCGAGGAGTGCGCCGGCTGCGGCATGACCGGAGCGGCCATCCAGGCCCGGGCCAGCGACCCCGTCGGCGTGGAGCCGGGGGACAAAGTGGTGGTCCAGAGCGAGACGAAAAAGCTGCTGGGCGTGGTGGCGCTGGTTTATTTGCTGCCGGTGATCGGCTTTCTGCTGGGGTACTTCCTGTCAGAGGGACTGGCGGAGGGTACACGCTACATCATTGCCATTGCCGCCGCTGTAGCCGCCTTTGTGCCCAGCGTGTTCTATGACCGATATGCCAAACGCCACGAGGTGCTGACTTATACCGTTGTGCGCCTGTTCTGATGTTTGGATATGTACACATCTCTCCGGATAAGCTAAACGGAGAGGAGCAGCAGCTGTATCGGTCGTGTTACTGCGGCCTGTGCCACGCGCTGGGCAGGCGGTACGGCGTATTCGCCCGGATGATCCTGAACTACGACCTGGTGTTTCTGGCGATGCTCCTGTCTGACGGGGATACACCCCGGTGCGGAGAAAAACGGTGCCTGGTCCACCCCATCCACCCCAGGTGCTTCTGCGAAAAGACAGAGGCGCTGGACGCGGCGGCGGATGTGAGCGTGCTGCTGACATGGTGGCAGCTGCAGGACGGCATAGCAGACCACGGCTTTTGGGGCGGATGGAAGTACCGATTCCTGTCCCTGCTGCTGCGCCGTGCATACCGGAAAGCAAAAGCGCTGCGGCCGGAGCTGGATGAACGGATCCGAACGCACCTGGACAAGCTCTCGGCCCTGGAGCGGGAAAAATGCGCCGTTCCGGATGAGGCGGCGGACGCCTTTGCGCTGCTGCTGCGGGACACGGCGGCCCTGGCGCCCCAGGGTGTAAAGCGCCGGGTGCTGGAGGAGCTGCTGTACCATCTGGGACGGTGGATTTACCTGGTAGATGCGCTGGACGACCTGAAAGAGGACAGCAGGAGCGGCAATTATAACCCCCTGCTGCTGCGCTATGAGACCCGGGACGGGGCCTTGCAGCCGGAGGACCGGGATCGGGTAGCGGCGACACTGGATGCCTCCATCCGCACTATGGCGGCGGCCTTTGAGCTGGCCGATTTCGGCTGCTGGAGGCGGATCATTGAAAGCGTGGTTTATGAGGGACTGTATGCGGTGGGCAACGCCGTGCTCAACGGGACCTTTCGAAAGTATACAAGAAACAGAGAACGCCAAAGGAAAGGCAGGACCCAATAATGCGTGACCCCTATGAGGTGCTGGGTGTACCCAGCTCCGCTACAGATGAAGAAGTGAAAAAGGCCTACCGGAACCTGGCCCGGAAGTATCATCCGGACAATTACCATGACTCGCCCCTGGCCGATGTGGCCCAGGAGAAGATGAAGGAGATCAACGAGGCCTACGAGGAAGTGCAGTCCATGCGCAAAAATGGCGGCACGGGGCAGAATCCCTATGGCGGCTATGGGCGCAATCCCTATGGACAGAACCCCTACGGCGCCTACGGCGGCGGCTACGGCGGCGACCCGGCCTTTGCCCGGGTGCGCATGAGCATCGCCCAGGGAGAGCTGAATCTGGCCGAGGAGCTGCTCAACGCTATGAGCGACCACAACGCCGAGTGGAATTTCCTGAAGGGCGCCATTTGCTATCGCAGAGGCTGGATGGACGAGGCTAAGCGGTACTATGAGACCGCTGTGCAGATGAACCCCAACAACCCGGAATACCGGCGCGCGCTGGATATTCTGGAAGGGCAGGGAACGACCTACCAGCCCAATGGCTACGGAAACCGGTCCACCGCCGCATTCGGAGGCGACACCTGCACCAGGATATGCGGCGCGCTGATCTGCGTGAATTGCCTGGCCGGCGTTGGCGGACGTTTTTTCTACTGCTGCTGAGAGAATAGAGGAGGAATGAATATGGTCAGAAGTATGACCGGCTACGGCCGCGCAAAGCAGGAGCGCAACGGGCGGAGTATTACCGTGGAAGTGCGCTCCGTGAATAACCGCTATCTGGACTGCACGGTGAAAATGCCGAGAGCCTATATTTTTGCCGAGGACGCCATGAAGGCGCTGGTGCAGAAGTCCATTTCCCGTGGAAAGGTGGATGTGTTCGTCACCATGGACGCCGTGGAGGCGGATCAGACGGTGGTGCAGGTCAATGAGTCCCTGGCAAGGAGCTACTATGAAGCCCTGACCCGGCTGCAAAAGATGTTTGTGCTGTCCAACGACCTGTCCCCGGTGGCGCTGGCGAAATTCCCCGATGTGCTGACGGTGACCAAGGCGGAGGAGGACCTGGAGATGATCTCCGCCGACATCTGCGCCGTGCTGGAGGAGGCCCTGGCCGCCCATCGGCAGATGCGCTCCGTGGAGGGCGAAAAGCTATACCAGGACATTGCGGGCCGGGCGGACACCATCGAGGCCGTTGTGGGCAAGGTGGAGGAGCGCTCCCCACAGACCGTGGCCGAATATCGGGCCAGGCTGGAGGCAAAAATGCGGGAGGTGTTGCAGTCCACCACCATTGACGAGAGCAGGATCCTCACCGAGGCGGCTATTTTCGCCGACAAGATCGCCGTGGACGAGGAGACGGTGCGGCTGCGGAGCCATCTGGCACAGCTGCGCACCATGCTCGCCGGAGACGAGCCCGTGGGACGGAAGCTGGACTTCCTCATCCAGGAGGTGAACCGGGAGTGCAACACCATCGGCTCCAAATGCAACGATCTGACCATCGCACGGGATGTGGTGAACATGAAGGCTGAGGTAGAGAAGATCCGCGAGCAGGTGCAGAACATCGAGTGAGGGACGGCGGATGGATCTTATTAACATCGGATTTGGCAATCTGATCTCCGCTCGGCGGCTCATTGCCATCGTCAGCCCCGACTCGGCGCCGGTGAAGCGGCTGATCCAGGAATCCCGGGACAGCGGAATGCTCATCGACGCAACGTATGGGCGAAAAACGGCGGCGGTGCTCATTATGGACAGCGACCATGTGGTGCTTTCCGCGCTGACCACAGAGAAAATGGCGCCCCGTCTGGGGATGAAGGTAGAAGACTTTACACAGGAGGAATTGCTTTGACCAGGGGAAAAACATTCATTATTTCGGGCCCATCCGGCGTGGGCAAGAGCACCGTTCTCAACGAGCTGCTCAAGGAGTACCCGGACCTGTATTTTTCCGTTTCCGCCACGACCCGGGGACCCCGGGAAGGGGAGCTGGACGGCATACATTATCATTTTATCGAGCCGGAGAACTTCCACAAGATGATCGAGGAGGATGCCTTTTTGGAGTATGCCGAATACGTGGGCAACTTCTACGGGACACCTAAGAAGTTCGTGGACGCCGCCATGGACCAGGGCCGGGATGTAATTCTGGACATTGAGATCCAGGGGGCGCAGCAGGTGTGCGCCAAGCGGCCGGAGACCGTGCGCATTTTTATTGCGCCGCCGTCCTGGGCCGAGCTGGAGCGGCGCCTCACCGCCCGGGGAACGGACGACGAGGACAAGGTGCAGAAGCGGCTTCTGCGTGCCAAGGTGGAGCTGAAAATGGCTGACCGGTACGATTACTTTGTGGTCAATGACACCGTGGAGAACGCCGTGTTCCAGCTGAAATCCATCCTCTGCGCCGAGCACTGCAAGTCCGTTGACAGGATCGAAAAGCTCCTGGTTGAATAAGTTATAATTTTTCGCCGAAAGGCAGATAGGAAGTTGATTATTATGATGCTGTATCCCGCTATGACAAAACTCACTGAGTACATTCCCAACCGCTACATGATGGTGAACGTGGTGGCGCGCCGCGCCCGCCAGATCGCCCAGGAGGCAGAGGCGAACGGGGAGATCCTGGAAGAAAAGCCCGTGACCATGGCTATCAACGAGGTGGCCGAGGGCCTGTTTGACGCATCCACCATTGACACGGTGATCGACACCGATAAGTAACCACCCGCTGCAGGAGGCTGACACTATGGCGCAGATCGCCAAAATCGCAATAGAAGCGGCTACCTTTGCCATAGACAAGCCTTATGACTACCTGGTGCCCGATGGCATGGAGGTCCGCCCCGGGATGCGGGTCGCCGTGCCCTTCGGGAGGGGAAACCGCCGCTCGGAGGGGATGGTGCTGGCCGTGGAGCCCGGTCTGCCGGACCGGCCGCTGAAGGCGGTGGAGGCGCTGCTGGACGAAACGCCGCAGCTCTCCCGGGAGCAGATCCGGCTGGGGCTGTGGATGTGCCAGCGATACTTCTGCACCTTTTATGACGCGCTGCATGCGATCTTGCCCATCGGTCTTTGGTATCAGCACCGGGAGATATGGACCCTGCGGCGTGAGCCGGAGGAGGAGACCCTCTCAGACAAGGAGCGGGCGCTGCTGGACATGCTGCGGGAGAAGGAGCAATCCTTCACCGATCTGCAGGCGGCGCAGCCCCGGGCGCGGGAAATGCTGCAGAAAATGGAGGGGCTGGGCCTGGTGGCCTGCCGCCGGGAATCCAGCCGCCGGGCAAGGGACAAGACGGACAAGCTGGTCTCCCTGGCCATTGCACCGGACGAGGCGGCGGAGCTGATCCGGGAAAAGAAAAAGGCGCCCCGACAGGCCGCCGCGCTGTCATTTCTCCTGCAGAACGGGGAGACATCCCTGCACGAGCTGCTGTATTTTACCGGCGTGAGCCGCCAGGCGGTGACGCAGATGGAAAAGGCGGAGATCCTGTCCCTGCGGGAGCAGGAGGCATTTCGTGTGCAGCTGCGCCCGGCAGATCAGCAGGCGCCGGAAATCCGGCTGAACGAGGAGCAGCAGGCCGCCTATAACGAGATCCTGCAGCATATACACGGCGGCAAGCCCGGAGTGACGCTGTTGCAAGGCGTTACGGGAAGCGGGAAAACAGAGGTTTACATCTGCCTGGCCCGCCGGCTGCTGGAGGAAGGGAAACGGGCCATGATCCTGGTGCCGGAGATCGCCCTGACCCCGCAGATGATGCAGCGGTTTTCCATGTATTTCGGGGAGGACGTTGCGCTGCTGCACAGTGCCCTGGGCATTGCCGAGCGGTATGACCAGTATAAGCGCATCCGCCAGGGCTTGGCGAAGATCGTGCTGGGCACCCGGTCGGCGGTGTTTGCGCCGCTGCCGGACCTGGGTATGATCGTGATAGACGAGGAGCAGGAGGGCTCCTATGAGTCGGAAAAGCCGCCCTGCTACCACGCCCGGGACATTGCCAAGTACCGCTGCGCCAAGGAGGGCGCATGGCTGGTGCTGGGGTCGGCGACCCCCACGGTGGAAACGGCTTATCTGGCCCAGACCGGCGACTACCACTTGTCCCTGCTGCGGAAGCGGTATAACGAAAACGCGCTGCCGCAGGTCTCATTAGTGGACATGCGGCAGGAGCTGAAGCAGGGGAACTACACCTCCATCAGCCGCCGGCTGTACGAGGAGATCCGGGAAAATCTAAAGCTGGGGCAGCAGACGATCCTGTTTCTGAACCGGCGGGGCAACAGCCGGCAGATGATCTGCCCCGGCTGCGGCTATGTGCCCCAATGCCCCCGGTGCAGCGTGTATCTGACCTATCACTCCGCCAACCGACGGATGATGTGCCACTACTGCGGGTATTCCGAGCCCTTTGTGCCGGACTGCCCCCAATGCGGCGAACCGTTTAAGCCCATAGGCTCCGGCACACAGAAGGTGGAGCAGGAGCTGCGGGAGCTGTTTCCGGACACGCCCATCCTGCGGATGGACGCGGATTCCGTGGGAACGCAGCATGAAAAAATGCTGCAGAAATTTGAAAAGGAAAAAATTCCGATCCTTTTGGGCACGCAGATGGTGGCCAAGGGACTGGATTTTGATAATGTGACGCTGGTGGGCGTTCTGGCGGCGGATCAATCGCTGTATGTGGACCATTACCGGGCGGCGGAGCGGACCTTCGTGCTGCTGACGCAGGTGGTGGGCCGGGCCGGACGCGGCAGCAAAGCGGGCCGGGCCGTTATACAGACCTATACGCCGGAAAACGAGGTGCTGCGCAACGCCGCGGCCCAGGATTACGAGAGCTTTTTCCGGCGGGAGATCGATCTGCGGCGGATCCGGCGGGAGCCGCCCTTTGCCGACGAGGTGGTGCTGACGGTGACCGGACCGGAGGAAGCGGATGTGCGCCGGGCCTGCACACAGGTGCGGGACAGTCTGCGCCGGGCCGTTTCACAGGAGCCCTATGCCGCAATGGACCTGGAGGTGCTGGGCCCCGCGCCGGCCAGCGTTGTGAAGGTGAATAACCGCTACCGCTACCGCATCACGGTGGTGGGAAAATGCACCGCACCGGTGCGGAGGCTGCTGGCGGCCTACATGAAGGAATTTGCCAAGAGAAACGAAAACCGTACCCTGCATATTTTTGCAGAGTGCAACCGCATGAATTGAACGCATGATGGAGGATGAATTATGGCACTGCGAAAGATCGTTCTGCAGGGCGACGAATGCCTGACCAAGGTATGCCGCCCGGTTACTGATTTTAACAGCCGTCTGCACACCCTGCTGGACGACATGACGGACACGCTGCTGGATTCCGGCGGCGTGGGTCTGGCTGCGCCCCAGGTGGGCATCCTGCGCCGGGTGTGCGTGGTGCTGAACGAGGACGACGAGGTCATTGAGCTGGTGAACCCCGAGATCATTTTCACCGATGGGGAGCAGACAGGCCTGGAGGGCTGCCTGAGTGTACCGGGAAAGTACGGCATCGTTACCCGCCCGGAGGTGGTGCGCGTCCGGGCCCAGGACAGAAACGGCGACTTTTTTGAGGTGGAGGATTCCGACCTCACGGCCCGGTGCTTCTGCCACGAGATCGAGCATCTGGATGGGCACCTGTTCATTGAGCACACGGATCACCTGATGACCGAGGAGGAGCTGCAGGAGTTCATCCGCCAACAGGAGGAAAGCGAGGACTAAGGATGCGAATTCTATTTATGGGAACGCCGGAGTTCGCCGTGGAGCAGCTGAGGCGCCTGGTGGAGACCGGCCACGAGATCTGCGGCGTGTTCACACAGCCGGATAAGCCCAAGAACCGGGGCATGAAAATGACCTTTTCGCCTGTAAAGGAATATGCCTTGACACATGGCCTGGAGGTTTATCAGCCCACAAAAATGCGGGATGGCAGCGCCCTGGCTATCGTAGAAAAGCTGCAGCCGGAGCTGACGGTGGTGGCGGCCTACGGGCGCATCCTGCCGGAGGACATTCTGGCGGTGCCGCCCTTGGGGTCCATCAACGTACATTCCTCCATCCTGCCCCAATATCGGGGGGCTGCGCCTATCAACTGGGCTATTCTGGACGGGTGCAAGGAAACCGGCGTTACCATTATGCACATGGCCAAGGAGCTGGACGCCGGAGACATTATCTGCGTGAAGAAAACGGAGATACTTCCCGATGAGAACGCCCAGGAGCTGACCCATCGCCTGGCGCTGCTGGGCGCGGACGCCCTGGAGGAGGCCGTGGCGCAGCTGGCAAACGGCACGGCGGCCCGGACGCCTCAGGATCACAGCGCCTTTACCTACGCGCCTATGCTGAGTAAGGAGCTGTCTCCCATGGACTGGACCAAGCCCGCACAAAAGCTGCACGATCAGGTGCGGGGGCTGATCCCCTGGCCCTGCGCCAGCACGGAGCTGGGCGGGAAAAAAGTGAAGATCTTCAAAACGAAGATAGGCGAAAAAACAAACGCCGGGGCCGGGACGATCCTGACTGCCGGAAAGCAGGGACTGGAGATCGCCTGCGGCGACGGGTGCAGCCTGTGGATCCTGGAAATGCAGGCCGAGGGCGGCAAGCGCATGATGGCGGCGGATTATCTCCGGGGCCATCCCATAGAGACGGGAAAATGAGCGAGAACAGAAGAATGACCGCCCGGGACACGGCGCTGGAGGTGCTGATGCAGGTGGAGCGGGCCAATGCCTGGTCCGACGGCAGCCTCAAGCGCACCATTGCCAAAAACGGGCTGGAGGGCCGGGAGGCGGCTCTGGCCACAAGACTGGCCTACGGCGTGATCCAAAACCGCACGCTGCTGGACTACTATATCTCCTGCTACTGCGTGCAGAAGGCCCACAAGCTGGAGCCGGTGATCCGCAATATCCTGCGTATCGGCGGGTATCAGATCCTGTTTATGGACAAGATCCCCCACCGGGCCGCCGTAAACGAGGCGGTGGAGATGTGCCGGCGAAACGGCCGGCCCCGGGCGGCCGGCATGGTCAACGCCGTGCTGCGGAAATTCGTGACCAACTGGATGAATATGCCGGAGATACGCTGCAGCGGAACGGCGGAATATTTGTCCATCCGATACAGCCACCCCCTGTGGCTGGTAAAAAAACTGCTGAAGATCCTGCCGCCTGAGGAGGTGGAGCAGTTCCTGCGGGGGAACAACGAGATCGTTCCCACTACCATCCACACGAACCTGCTCAAGACCGATGACGAGACCCTGATGGAGGAGCTGAAGCAGGCGGGGATCGCGGTGGAGCGCCACTCGTGGCTGGAGCACTGCTTCACTGTGAGCGGCACGGGCAATCTGGAGCGGCTGCCGGCCTTTGCGGAGGGACGCTTCATGGTGCAGGATGCCGCCGCGCACTTGGTGTCGGTGGTGGCTGGGCCCAAAAAAGGCGACCGGGTGCAGGATGTATGCGCCGCACCGGGAGGGAAGTCCTTCGCCGCCGCCATTTCTATGGAGGGAGAGGGCGAGATCATCGCCTGCGACATCCATCCGCATAAGCTGAAGCTCATCGACAGCGGCGCCCAGCGCCTGGGCATCGGGTGCATACGCACCATGCTGGCAGACGCCCGGGAACATCATGCGGCCTGGGATCGGGCGGCGGATGTGGTCATTGCCGACGTGCCCTGCTCGGGCCTGGGGATCATCCGCAAAAAGCCCGACATCCGCTATAAGGACCCCAAGGAGCTGGGGCAGCTGCCTGAGATCCAGCGGGCGATCCTGGACAATGTGTGCGAATATGTGCGGCCCGGCGGCGTGCTGGTGTACTCCACCTGCACGGTGCTGCCGGAGGAGAACGAAGCCGTGACGGATGGCTTTTTGCAGGCGCACCCCGAATTTGAAATGACGCCGTTTACCCTGCCGCTGCCCATCGGGCGCTGCGAGGGACGGCTGACCCTGTGGCCCCAGCGCAGCGGCACGGACGGCTTTTATATCTGCCGCATGCGCAGAAAGGATTAAAAACACCGATCGGGAGGGAGACTTACTTGGTTGACTTAAAATCCATGACCCTGGAGGAAATGGGTGAATACTTCCGCAAGCTGGGCGAGCCGGCCTTCCGGGCCAAGCAGGTGTTTTCCTGGCTGCACCGGGGGGCGCGTTCCTTTGACGAGATGAGCAATCTCTCCAAGGCGCTCCGGGCCAGGCTGGCGGCCGCCTGCCGCATTACGGTGCCTACGGTGGCGAGAAAGCAGGAATCCCGGCTGGACGGCACCATCAAATACCTCTGGGAGCTGCAGGACGGAAACTGTATCGAGACCGTTCTCATGCAGTACCACCACGGCAACACCGTGTGCATCTCCTCCCAGGTAGGGTGCCGCATGGGCTGCGCCTTCTGCGCGTCCACCATTGCCGGGCGGGTGCGGGATCTGACGCCGTCTGAGATGCTGGATCAGGTGCTGTTTACCCAACTGGACTCCGGGCGGGAGATCTCCAACATTGTGCTCATGGGCATCGGAGAGCCCCTGGACAACCGGGACAACGTGCTGAAGTTTCTGGAGCTGGTGAACCATCCCGATGGGATGAACATCGGCATGCGGCACATAAGCCTGTCTACCTGCGGCGTGATCCCGGGCATCGAGTTCCTGGCGCAGCAGCATCTGCAGCTGACGCTGTCTGTGTCCCTCCATGCGCCGGATTCGGAGACCAGATCCCGCATTATGCCGGTGAACCGGAAATATGATGTGGAGGAGCTGTTTGCCGCCTGCCACCGGTATTTTCAGGCCACCGGGCGGCGCATTTCCTTTGAATATGCCATGATCGACGGCGTGAACGACCACGACTGGCAGGCGGACCTCATCGCCAGAAAGCTGGCGGGCATGCCGGGCCATGTGAATCTGATCCCGCTGAACGATGTGGTGGAGAGTCCCTTTAAGCCCAGCCGCCGGGTGGCGGCCTTTCAAAAACGATTGGAGTCCCACGGCGTCACCGCCACAGTGCGGCGGAGCCTGGGCGGAGATATTGACGCATCCTGCGGCCAGCTGCGCCGCAAGGCTATGGAAGAAAAGGAGGGAGCCGGAGAACCATGAGGATCTGGAGCATATCGGACATCGGTCTTGTGCGGCATGAAAACCAGGATGCCTATGAGACGATGCTGATCGGCGAATACACTGCCGCGGTGGTCTGCGACGGCATGGGCGGCGCTGCCGGTGGGGCAGTGGCCAGCCAGCTGGCGGTGCGGACCTACCGGAAGCAGATGGAGGCAAATCTCCGCAGCCACATGACGATGGACCAGCTGAAGGAGGTCTCCGGCTTTGCCATTGCGGCGGCCAACGATGCCATCCGCCGCCGGGGCCAGGAGGAACCCGCCGTGCATGGCATGGGCACCACACTGGTGGCCGCCATCATACGGGGCGAGGACATTCTCATCAGCAACGTGGGCGACAGCAGGGCCTATCTGCTCTCGGATACGGGCATCCGGCAGATCTCCCGGGACCATTCCCTGGTGGGCTCCATGGTGGAGCAGGGAAATATGACCGCGGAGCAGGCTAAAAAGCACCCGGGGCGAAACCTGATCACCCGGGCCCTGGGGCCGGAGGAGAGCGTACAGGATGATGAATTTACCTATAAATGGAAGCAGGGAGACTATCTGCTTTTATGCACGGACGGATTGGTGAACACCGTCAGTGACCAGGAGCTGCTGTTTGAGGTGGTCCACACGGAGGAGCCCGAACATTGCCTGAAAAGGCTGGTCGATCTGTCCGCAAGCCGCGGCGCGCCGGATAATGTTACGGCGATCCTGCTCAAGAACATTTAAAGGAGACTGCATTATGGATAAATACATAGGAAAAATGCTGGATAACCGCTACGAGATCATCGAGCTGATCGGCTCCGGCGGCATGGCCAATGTATACCGGGCCAAGTGCCACCGGCTCAACCGCATGGTGGCCATCAAGATCCTGAAGGCCGACATGGCTGAAAATGAGGAGATCCGCCGCCGCTTCCGGGACGAGAGCCAGGCCGTGGCGCAGCTTTCCCATCCCAATATTGTATCCGTTTATGATGTCTCCACCAGCGGTGACACAGAGTATATCGTCATGGAGCTCATCGACGGCATTACCCTGAAGCAGTATATGGCCCGCCGGGGCGAAATGGACTGGCGGGAGTCCCTGCACTTTATCATTCAGATCATGCGCGCTCTGGAGCACGCCCACAGCCGCGGGATCATCCACCGGGACATCAAGCCACAGAACATAATGGTCCTGCGGGACGGCAGCGTGAAGGTGGCCGATTTCGGCATTGCCTGCCTGCAGAACAACGCCCAGACCATGACCCAGGATGCCCTGGGTTCGGTTCACTATATTTCCCCGGAACAGGCCCGGGGAGAGCATATCGACGCCCGGTCGGACATCTATTCCGCCGGCGTGGTGCTCTATGAGATGCTGACGGGCCGCCTGCCCTTTGAGGGGGATTCCGCGGTATCCGTTGCCATCCAGCACCTGAGCTCTGTGCCCCTGGCCCCCAGCGACATCCGGGAGGATGTGCCCAAGGGTCTGGAGCTGATCTGCATGAAGGCCATGTGCGCCAACATCAACAAGCGCTACAGCTCCGCCACGGAGATGCTGGAGGACCTGGAGAGCTTCCGCAAGAATCCCAATCTGGACCTGGAGTACATCCGGGAGGAGCTGACGGAGCAGGAGGACACCGAGCCTACCCGCTATATCAGCAAGAAGGAGATCCACGAGGCCGTGCGCGGCAAGAAGGAAACGGCCGTGAAAGAGGAGAAGCCGGAAAAGGCAGGCATCGCCGGCACCAAGGATGAGAAAAAACGCATGGCCATCCTCATCGGCGCCTTTGCCGCCGCGCTGCTGGCGATTTTCCTGGTGTTCACGCTGATCTTCGGCGGATTTGGCGGCGGCGGAGAAAAGGACGGCTACAAGGTGCCGAACATCCTCGGCATGACCGTGGAGCAGGCCGAGAATATGGCTGAGATCAAGGGGATTTTCAGCATTGAAGTAGTGGGCACCAAGGAAAGCAGCAAGTACACCGAGGGCCAGATCATTTCCCAGGATCCCACCGAGGGCACGATGCGGAAAAATAACCTGACCATCCAGGTCTATGTGTGTGCCAAGGAGGAAAAGGCCTTCATGCCTACCGTGGCCGGCCTGAGCGAAGCGGACGCAAAGGAACTGCTGAGCAATACGAACATGAATCTGAGCGTACAGGTGCAGCCCAAGAGCTCGGATACGGTGGAGAAGGGACTGGTCATCAGCACCTCTCCCGAGGCCGGCAGCCAGATCAAGAAGGGCAACACCGTCATTCTGTATATCAGCTCCGGCCGGGAGATCAAGCCCGTGACCGTTATCAACTTCGTGGGTATGACAGAGGAAAAGGCCATGACCGAGGCGGAGAATCTGGGTCTGGTTGTGGGCGCCAGCTCCAGCGAATACAGCGATGAGCCTGCCGGCACGGTCATCCGCCAGAGCATTTCCGTGGGCACCGAGGCCAAGACCGGCGACAACATTTACTTCACGGTCAGCAAGGGCCCGGAGGACACGGAGATCGACGTGCCCAATGTGGTGGGCGCCAGTGAAAACGCCGCCCGGAAGCTGTTGGAGAGCCTGGGCTTCCAGGTGGAGGTGCAGTGGGAGAACGACGAAAAGGTGGATAACGCCGTGGTGAAGAGCTATTCGCCCAGTGGCTCCGCGGAAAGCGGCAGCACCATCACCATCGTCATGGGTACCGCGTCCCAGGGCCCCGGCACATCCGACCACACCGACGACATGGGCGACTGATGAGAGGACGTATAGAGAAGGCGCTCAGCGGGTTCTACTATGTGAATGTAGGGCAGCAGGTGCTGCAGTGCCGCGCCAGAGGTAAATTCCGCCGGGAGGGCACCAGCCCCCTGGTGGGGGACTGGGTGCAGGTGCGGGAGCTGGGCGGCGGCGAGGGCTTCGTGGAGGAGATCGAGCCGCGCAAGAACTGCTTTGCCCGGCCGTCGGCGGCCAACATTGACCAGCTGGTCATCATTGCTTCCGCTGCCATCCCGGTGACGGATCCCTACCTTATTGACCGCATTGCCGCCATCGCCGCCCTGAAAGGCTGCGGCGTGCTGGTGTGCCTGAACAAGACCGACCTGGACCCGGCGGACGAACTGTTTGACATCTACACCCGGTCGGCGATCCCGGTGCTGCGGGTCAGCGCAGAGACGGGGGAGGGAATGGACGCCCTGCGAGAGCAGATCCGCGGCAAGCTCAGCGTTTTCACGGGGAATTCCGGCGTGGGCAAGTCCAGCATTCTGAACTGCCTGTGCCCGGACCTCTCCCTGCAGGTGGGGGAGGTCAGCCAGGCCCTGGGCCGCGGCCGGCACACTACCCGACATGTGGAGATGTTCCCGGTGGAGGAGAATACCTGGGTCATTGACACGCCGGGCTTTTCCTCCTTTGACACGGAGGAGCTGAGCCTGGAGCTGCAGGCGCATCTGCCGGAGACTTTTCCGGAGTTCCTGCCGTATCTGGGGCAGTGCCGTTTTGTGGGGTGCAGACACATCAAGGAAAAGGGCTGCGCCGTGCTGCAGGCCGTGCGGGACGGCGCCATCCCCAAGGAGCGCCACAGAAGCTATGTGCGGCTGTGGGAGGAGGTCAAGGACCTTCGGCCGTGGGATAAAAAGTGAAAAAACGCCGCTGCTTCCGATTGCGGAAGCGGCGGCGTTTTTTATGGGCACCCATGGCGGCCGGGCTGCGTATACTGCCAATAGAGGAGGGTTATTATGAGACGGTGGAATTGCGGGCGCGGCATCGGGATCTGCGCGCTGGCTCTGGGCTTGGGAATCCTCGTCGCCGCCATATTTCCGGTGGGCTGCCTGATGTTTATTGTGGCGTTTCTGCTCATTGCCTGCGGCATATGCTGCTTGCGGCGCTGAAAGGAGGGAGAGAAGTGAAGATCATTGTTTGGAAGGCCCCGGCGTTTTTGCGCGGGATCTTGCGGTGTTTATTCTGCCCGAAGGAATAGGAGAGGGTCCCTTCTCATACAATGAGGCAGGTTACAATATGAGAGGGTGATAGAAGTGGACATAGAACTGAAATTTGAGCAGATCCTATGCTATGATCTGCTGACGAAAGCGGTTACGACCCACGAGGAGACCACAGAAACGACCCTGCCGGACTACTGCGCCACGGCATCGAGGATTTTGGATGCCAGCGGGCTGCTGCTGGTGCGGGAGAAGCAGCCGGCGGAGGGCCTGATACGGGGCGAGGTGCGGGTGAGCATCCTGTACCTCTCCGAGGAGACCGAGGGCCTGCAAAGCGTCACGGTAATGGTGCCGTTTTCCTGCGAACTCAGCGACCCCAAGCTGCGGGAGTGCCAGATGCTGCAGGTACATAGCAGGCTGCTTCTGTGCGAGGCAAAGCCCATCACGGGGCGAAAGCTGTATCTGCGGGTGATCCCGGAGCTGACGGTGCTGGGCTTTGGCCGAAAGACGCTGCGCCTGTGCTGCGGGGCGGAGGGAAAAGGCCTGCAGATCCGGCGGAAAAAGCAGCAGCTGTCACTGCTGGTGGTGCTGGAGGAGAGATCCTGCACCACGGCGCAGGAATTTGACATCGGCCCCAACGGCGCGGAGGAGATTTTGCTGAACCAGGTGCTGCCCCGGGTCACCAGCAGCCAGCAGATCGGCAGCAAGCTGGTCATCAAGGGGGAGATCGACATTGCCGCCCTGATCCGGACAGCGGACCGCAAGCTCCAGGGGATCGTGCAGACGGTGCCGTTCTCCCAGATTCTGGACGGCATCACCGTGCCTGCCGAGAGCTCCATCCAGGTGGAAGCAGCGCCGGCGGAGTGGGATCTGCGCCTGGTGCGCGGGGAGGGCAGCTGCCGCATGGGCCTTACAGCCCGGATCACGCTGCAGGTATTTGCCTATCAGAGGCGGGAGGCCTGTTATATTACTGACCTTTACAGCACCTGCTGCACAACGAAAACCCAGGTGGAAACGATACCCGTCACCCAGCGCGACAGGCCTGTATGCGTCCGGGAATGGGCGGAGGAGCTGCTGGAATCCGGCCGGGGGTCTCTGTTTGCCTACGTCACTTCATTTGACTGCGGCAGCGCCATCACACGCTGCGACGGCGGGCGGGCGGAGCTCTCTACCACGGCGCGGATGAAGATTCTCTACCAGGACGAGAATGAAGCGCCTGTCACCGCGGAACGCAGCCGGGAGCTTGGCGCCGGCATGGAGGGTTGCCCGGATACCGTTTGGCTGGGCAGCGGACTGCCGGAGCTACGGGGCAATGCCGGAAAATGCCAGGTGCGCGTGCCGGTTTGCTTCAGCGGAAGCATAGGCGAGATTACCGAGCTGCAGACCGTATGTGCCGTGGAGGAGGTCGCGGAGGAAGCACCGCAGGCGCGGCCATCCCTGGTGCTGCGCAGGCCCCGGCCCGGGGAGTGCCTGTGGGACATTGCCAAGCAGCACGGCAGCAGCGAGGAGGCCATCCGCCAGTGCAACCATCTGGAGGAGGACGCCCTACCGGAGGGAATGCTGCTGATCCCGGTGCTGAAAGCGTAAAAAAAATCCGCCCGACGAAATCGTCGGGCGGGTTTTGCTGCTTACTGTTAGTTTTGGGCAAAGCGGGAGAGGAACTGCCGGGTGCGCTCCTCCTTGGGATTGGAGATGACCTCCTTGGGGTCGCCCTGCTCCACGATGACGCCGCCGTCCATAAAGATGACGCGGTCCGCTACGTCCCGGGCGAAGCTCATCTCGTGGGTGACGATGACCATGGTCATGTGCTCCTCGGCCAGTTGGCGGATGACCTTGAGAATCTCACCCGTCAGCTCCGGGTCCAGAGCGGAAGTAGGCTCGTCGAAGAACAGAATCTCCGGCTCCATGGCCAGGGCCCGGGCAATAGCCACCCGCTGCTGCTGGCCGCCGGAGAGCTGGCAGGGATAGGCGTCCGCCTTGTCCGCCAGGCCCATTTTCTCCAGCAGGGACATGGCCTTTTTCTCCGCCTCCTCCTTGCTGCGGCCCAGGACGTGGATAGGCGCGTCCGTGAGATTCTTCAGCACGGAGAAGTGGGGGAAAAGGTTGAAATTCTGAAACACCAGGCCGAAGCGGCTGCGGATCTTCTTCAGCTGCTGCTTATCGGCATAGACGGACACGCCCTGGTCGTTATTCCGGGCGGCATAGTCGCCGGAATAAAGCAGGTCACCGCTGTCCATCTGCGTCAAAAGCGTGGCGCAGCGCAGGAGAGTGGACTTGCCGCTGCCGGAGGGGCCGATGATGGCCACCACCTCGCCCTGGGCCACGGTGAGGCTGATGTCCTTTAGGACATGGAGCTGGGAGTCATTGAAGCTCTTTTTTACATTTTTGATTTCCAGTACGTTCATTTCTCGCAGCCCCCTTATTGATAATAATCCATCCGCTTTTCGATGCGTCCCATGACCACATCCACCAAGCCGTTAAACACGAAGTAGAAAATGCCCGCAATGAGGAAGGGCGTGAAGCTGGTCTGGGAGTTGGCGATCTGCTTGCCGATGGTGAACAGCTCTTCGTAGGACACGCAGAAGGCGATGGAGGTGTCCTTCACCAGGGTGACCACCTCATTGGTGATGCTGGGCATAATGCGCTTTACCACCTGGGGCAGAATGATGCGCATGAAGGTCTGGATCTTGGTATAGCCCAGGACGCCGGCGGCCTCATACTGGCCCACGGGCATGGAATCGATGCCGCCGCGGTAAATTTCGGCAAAGTAAGCGGCGTAGTTAATGGCAAAGGCGATGACCACAGGGATGAGCTTATTCCGGGCCACGCCCAGGTCATTGATCAGATAGTGCGGACCGTAGGTGACCGCCAGAAGCTGCAGCATCAGGGGGGTGCCGCGCAGAACGGAGATGATAAAGCGCATCACGGAGGACACGACCTTGTTCTTGCTCATGCGCAGCAAGGCAAACAGCATGCCAAGAGGCAGGGAAAACAGCAGGGTCAGGAAGAAAATGGCACAGGTGCTGCCAAGGCCCTCGCACATTTTCAGGATCATGGTGGATAATGTCATAGTCTCTCCTCAACTCTATAGTAGGCACACGAGCCCGGAAGCCCCGCAGGGAGGGGCTTCCGGGAGGTGCGTTGGTTACTTTTTATACTTCGGATGGCTTAGTTCAGGAACAGCAGGTTGTTGACGATGTCGGGATACTTCTCGGCGATCTTGGCATAAGTGCCGTTATCCACCAGGGTCTTAACGGCACCCTCGATGGAGGCGCACAGCTCCTTGTCATCGGCGCGGAAGGCGATGCCGTACTGCTCGGCGCCCAGCTCCTCGCTCAGGACGGTGAAGCCGCCGTTCTTATCGGCATAGGATGTGGCAACGGGCTTATCCACGATCACGGCGTCCACGGCGCCGCCGCTGAGCTCAGTGAAGCACTTGAGGAAGCTGTCGCAGCGAACCAGGGACTGGAAGGTAGCGGTCAGAGAGGCCAGGTCGCCATCCTCGCTGAGGAGAGCGTCGCCGGAGGTGCCCTGCTGCACGGCCACGACCTTGCCGGCCAGGTCAGCGGAGGACTTGATGTCGCTGCCTTCCTTGACCATGATGACCTGGGTATTGTCATAGTAGGGGGCGGAGAGGGTATAGCCGGCTTCCTTCATGCTGTCGAGGATGGTCATACCGGACCAGATGCAGTCACACTCTTTGCCGTCCAGCTGCACCAGCTTCTGGTCCCAGTTGACGGGGAAGACCTTCATCTCCCAGCCCAGCTGATCGCAGGCTGCCTGAGCGATCTCAATGTCGAAGCCGGTGTAGTTGCCGTCGTCGCCCAGATAGCTGAAGGGGGGATACTCGGCGTCGATGCCGACCGTAAAGACTTTCTTGCCATCTTTGTTGTCGCTATCCTTGCTGCCGCAGCCGGCCAGCAGGGAAACGGTCATCAGCACTGCCAGCAGCAGGCACAGGGTTTTCTTCAAATTTTTCATAGCTGTTTGCTCCTTTTCTCCGGCCGGTCATTTGCGTCGGCCAATTTCTTATTGCACTATCATACTACCACTTTAGCGTGATAATGTAAAGAAGTAAAAATTACAAATCATGCACAAATTTGGAGAGCTGTATTGTAGGATATATACAAACGGGGCGTAAGATAGGAAAAATACGCAGCAAACAGAGGGGAGAAGCAACATGTGAAAAAGGCGGAAATGGGCGGCACAAAAGTGAAACGGCAAAGCAGAGGATGGAGGCGCGTGAGAAAAAGAAAGGCCGCCGCCTGCGTTTTGCGCAGACGGCGGCATATATGAGCAGATCTGTAAGCCGGGTTCTGTTATCATACGGTCATCTATCTAGGCGTACCGTTGCCGGCACGCTCCAGCCACCTCGGGAGCGGCCGGGCCGACCTATTGCTCCCATACCGGTGTTGCTCCGGATAGAGTTTACAGCGGCGGACGCTTTCACACGCCGCCGGGTGAGCTCTTACCTCGCCTTTCCACCCTTACCGGCTGCACCACAATCGCCGCAGCCGGCGGTATATCTCTGTTGCACTTTTCCTGAAGTCGCCTTCGGCGGGCGTTACCCGTTATCCTTGCCCTGTGGAGCCCGGACTTTCCTCATGGACAGGCTTTCGCCTTTGTCCCCGCGACCGTCTGATCTGCTCATCTATTATAATAAGGGAATAGCGCCGGAAAGTCAACCTCGCTTTTCTGCGGAAAAAGGAATTGAACTGCACCATAAAATGGGATATAATAAATACAAAATTGGCGTCTATGGAGGCACTGGATATGACACTGCGTCAGTATTTGGATACACTGAAAAATAAGACCGTTGCCGTAGTCGGCATCGGTGTGAGCAACACTCCCTGGCTGCGGCGGCTGCTGCAGGAGGGGATCTGCGTTACCGCCTGCGATAAGCGCAGCCGTGACGCCCTGGGCACCCTGGCGGAGGAGCTGGAAAAGGCGGGCTGCCGCCTGCAGCTGGGGGAGAACTATCTGCAGGGCCTGAATCAGGATGTGATCTTCCGCACCCCGGGGCTGCGGCCCGATGTGCCGGAGCTGCTGGTGGCTAAGGCCCAGGGCAGCGAGATCACCTCGGAGATGGAGGTGTTTTTTGAGGTCTGCCCCTGCACGCTCCTGGCTGTGACCGGGTCGGACGGCAAGACAACCACCACGACCATTATTGCAGAGCTCCTGAAGGCCGCCGGGAAAACCGTTCATGTGGGCGGCAACATCGGAAATCCCCTCCTGTGCCAGGCGGACGAAATGCAGGCGGAGGACTATGCGGTGCTGGAGCTGAGCAGCTTCCAGCTGATGACCATGACCCATAGCCCACATATCGCCGTGGTGACGAATCTGGCCCCCAACCATCTGGACATGCACAAGAGCATGGAGGAATATGTGGCGGCCAAGGAGAATATCTTCCGCTATCAGTCCGCCGGGGATGTGGCCGTGTTCAACCTGGACAACGCCATCACCCGGGAGCAGGGGACCAGGGCCCCGGGGCGCGTGCGCTATTTCAGCCGCCGGGAGGAGCCGGCGGACGGCGTGTTCCTGCGGGGTGAGGAGATCGTCTGCCGCCATGATGGCCGGGAACAGGCCATTATGACCACGGAGGATATCCGCCTGCCGGGCGTTCACAACGTGGAGAACTACATGGCCGCCATCGCCGCCGTGGACGGCCTGGTGCCCTATGAGGTGATCCGGGAGTTTGCCCGGAGCTTTAACGGCGTGGAGCACCGCATCGAGCTGGTGCGCACCTACCACGGCGTGCGGTTCTACAACGATTCCATTGCCAGCAGCCCCTCCCGGACCATTGCCGGGCTGCGCTCATTCAAGGAAAAGGTGATCCTTATAGCCGGCGGCTACGACAAGCACATTCCCTTTGACGTGCTGGGGCCGGAGGTGGTGGAGCATGTGAAGCTGCTGGTGCTGTGCGGCGCCACGGCGGGGAAGATCCGTGCCGCTGTGGAGCAGGCGCCGGCGTACAGACCGGGCCACCCCGAGATCGCGGAGGTCACACCCTTTGAAAAGGCAGTAGAGTATGCCCGGGACAAGGCACAGAGCGGGGATGTTGTGACCCTGTCGCCGGCCTGCGCAGCCTTCGACCAGTTTAAAAACTTTGCCGAGCGGGGTAAGACCTTCAAGACCATCGTGAACGGCTGGGCGGAGTAACGGCGGACACGCACCGCGCATACACTGTATGCAGGGGGTGTGTGTCATGCGCAGGCTTCGGTATATCCGCTTATCTGGAAAGCAGAGATTTGCGATATGGATCTCCGTCATTTTGGTTTTGCTGCTGGTGGGCGCGGCGCTGATCGTGGTGCGTCTGCGGCCCATGGTCACCCGGCTCACGGAGTCGCGGACCACCAACCGGGTCAACCGTATTGTGGCCGATGCCGTCAGCGACGCCGTGGCCAGCGGACAGGTGGACTGCTCGGCGCTCATCACTTTTGAGAAGGACAGCAGCGGCAAGGTGTCGGCTTTGCGGAGCAATATGCCGGAATTTAACCGGCTGCAGTCCCTGATCTCGGACGCGGTGCTGGATCGGCTGTCGGAGATGACATCGTCGGACCTGGCCATCCCGCTGGGCTCGCTGACCGGCTCTAACCTGCTGGCAGGCCGGGGCCCCTACATCCATGTGCGTACCCAGTCGGTGGGCTCGGCCACGGCCAAGCTGCGCAACGCCCTGACGGCGGCGGGGATCAATCAGACCAAGCACCAGGTGCTGCTGGATGTGGAGGTATATGTGACGGTCTTGCTGCCGGGGTTTGCCACCTCGGTGAAGGTGAACAACGAGCTGTGCGTGGCGGAAACGGTCATCGTGGGCAATGTGCCCCAGACCTATACCTATTTCAGCACCACCGAGGATAAGATCGAAGACTACGCGGACGAATACATCATGAACAATGGATAAAGGGAGAAACAACATGGATTACCGTGCGGAGATGAAGCAGCTGCGGGATACGCTGAACGAAAACGCCCGGCTGTACTATACGCTGGACGCGTCCACCATGTCCGACTATGAATATGACCGGCTGTACCGGCGGCTGCAGGACCTGGAAAAGGAGCATCCGGAGGAGATCACGCCGGATTCGCCTACCCAGCGGGTGGGGGACGCTGTGCTGAATGATTTTGCGGCGGTGGCGCACCCGGTCCCGCTGGAGAGCCTGGAGGATGTGTTCGACAGCAATGAAGTGAAGGACTTTTTGACCAAGGTGCTGGATACGCTGCCCCAGGCGGAATACAGCGTTGAACCCAAGGTTGACGGCCTTTCTGTAGCGCTGGAGTACCGGGACGGCGTGTTCTTCCAGGGCGCCACCCGGGGCGATGGCCGGGTAGGGGAGGATGTAACGGGCAATCTGCGCACCATCCGCTCTATCCCCATGGTGCTGCCGGAGAAGCTGCCCCGGCTCATCGTCCGGGGCGAGGTGTATATGGCCCGGTCGGTTTTTGAGGAGATCAATGAGCAGCTGGAGCTGGAGGGGAAACCTCTCATGGCCAATCCCCGGAACGCGGCGGCGGGCTCCCTGCGACAGAAGGACCCCAAGGTCTGCGCAAAGCGGCGGCTGGATATTGCGGTATTCAACCTGCAGCTGGCGGAGGGCCGGCGCTTTACGACCCACGCCGAAACCATAGACTATCTTGCCGCCCAGGGGTTTCCGGTGATCCCCCACGCGACGCTTTCAGGCGCTGAGGAGATCCTGCGGCAGATCGAAAAGCTGGGCGATGAGCGGATGGAATTTCCCTTCGATATTGACGGAGCGGTTGTAAAGCTCAATAACTTGTCAGACCGCGAAATACTGGGCAGCACAGCCAAATGCCCCAAGTGGGCGGTGGCCTATAAGTATCCGCCGGAGCAGAAGGAGTCCCGGGTGGTGGACATCGTGGTGCAGGTGGGGCGCACGGGGGTACTGACGCCCAAGGCCGTGCTGGAGCCGGTGCGTCTGGCGGGCACCACCGTGACCAACGCCACCCTGCACAACCAGGATTACATCACGGAAAAGGACATCCGCATCGGCGACACGGTAGTGGTGCAGAAGGCGGGAGAGATCATCCCGGAGATCGTGTCGGTGGTCAGGGAGAAGCGGCCCGAGGGCACTACGCCATATCATCTGCCAGAAACATGCCCGGTGTGCGGCGCGCCGGTGGAGCGGGACCCGGACGGAGCGGCCATCCGCTGCACGGGTGCTGAATGCCCGGCCCAGCTGCTGCGCAACCTGATCCACTTTGCCTCCCGGGACGCCATGGATATTGACGGCGTAGGTCCGGCGGTGATGCGGCAGCTCATTGAGAGCGGGCCGGTGTCCAACCCGGCGGACCTGTATGATCTGCGGGCGGAGCAGCTGGCCGATCTGGAGCGCATGGGCGCAAAATCGGCGCAAAACGCCGTGGACGCCATTGCCAAATCGAAGGAAAACGACCTGTGGCGGCTGATCTTTGCCCTGGGCATCCGACAGGTGGGGGCCAAGGCCGCCAAGATCCTGGCGGCGCACTTTGGCAGCATGGAGGCCCTGCGCCGGGCCACGGCGGAGGAGCTGACGCAGATCGACGACGTGGGCGCGGTGACGGCGGATTATATCATCCGCTGGATGAGCAGCGACCAGGCGGCGGACCTGCTGGAGCGGCTGAAGGCGGCCGGTGTGAACATGGACAGCCGCCAGGAGCTGGTAGACCGGCGCTTTGCGGGGATGACCTTCGTGCTCACCGGGGCCCTGTCCCGCTTTACCCGGGAGGAAGCCGGGGAGATGATCGAGCAGCGGGGCGGCAAGGCGGCCTCCTCCGTGTCCAAGAAAACCACCTATGTGGTGGCGGGGGAAAACGCCGGGTCCAAGCTGAAAAAGGCCCAGGATCTGGGCATTCCGGTGCTGAGTGAGGAGGAATTTTTAGCACTGTTATAATTTGTTATAATCTATAATTACCGTGCCGTTTTGGCACGGTAATTTTGTTGTTTTTTTATACAAAAATGGATTGCGATGTTAGGAATAATTCCAAAATTTATCGCTTCACATTGACGTGAGGAAAGAAAGTGCTACAATATAAAATGTATTGTTACGAAACAGATTCGGACAAAGGGCTGACCGGGTCTGCACCCTAAAAAGCCCAAGAGGAGGAAGTATAATGAGTAAGATCATGAAGATCTGCGACGGTAACGAAGCGGCGGCCTATGTGGCATACGCGTTCTCCGAGGTCGCAGCAATTTACCCCATTACGCCGTCTTCGCCTATGGCGGAGCACACGGATGAATGGTCCGCAAAAGGGAAGAAGAACATCTTCAATCAGCCTGTCCGCCTGGTGGAAATGCAGTCTGAGGCCGGCGCCTGCGGCGCTTGCCACGGCGCATTGGAGGCCGGCGCACTGGCCACCAGCTTCACCGCCTCCCAGGGCCTGATGCTGATGATCCCCACCATGCACCGTATCTCCGGTGAGCGTCTGCCCGGCGTGCTGCATGTGGCATCCCGTACCGTGGGTACCCACGCGTTCTCCATTTTCGGCGATCATTCCGACGTGATGAATTGCCGTCAGACCGGCTTTGCCATGCTGAACTCCGGCAGCGTGCAGGAGATCATGGACCTGGCCGGCGTGGCACACCTGTCCGCCATCAAAGCCCGGATCCCGTTCCTGCATTTCTTTGACGGTTTCCGCACCAGCCATGAGATCCAGAAGGTGGAAGCCCTGGAATACAGCGACTTTGCCAAGCTGGTGGATTATGACGCTCTGGCCCGGTTCCGCGCCAACGCCCTGAACCCCGAGGATCCCCGGATGCGCTCTCTGGTGGATAACCCCGACATTTACTTCCAGCTCCGCGAGGCCAATAACAGCGACTATAATAAGCTGCCCGACATCGTGGAGGACTACATGGCCCAGATCTCCAAGCTGACGGGTCGGGAGTATCACCTCTTTAATTACTATGGCGCCCCCGACGCCGAGCGTGTCATCGTGGCCATGGGTTCCGTCACCGGCTGCGTGCAGGAGACCGTGAAGTACCTGAACGACCGGGGCGAGAAGGTGGGCTTCCTGCAGGTACACCTGTTCCGTCCGTTCTCCAAGAAGCACCTGCTGGCGGCCATGCCCAAGACCGTGAAGAAGGTCGCCGTGCTGGACCGCGTGAAGGAGATCGGCTCCATCGGCGAGCCTCTGTATGAGGACATCTGCGCCGCTTACATCAACGACAAGAACCGGCCCGAAATTTTTGCCGGCCGTTACGGTCTGTCCAGCAAGGACACCACCCCCGCTCAGATCAAGGCCGTGTACGACAATCTCCTGCTGGATGAGCCCAAGAACCACTTCACCATCGGCATCGTGGACGATGTGACCAACCTGTCCCTGCCCCTGGGCCCGGCTCTGAACTGCGAGCCGGAGGGCACCATCTCCTGCAAGTTCTGGGGCCTGGGCTCCGACGGTACCGTGGGTGCCAACAAGAACTCCATCAAGATCATCGGCGAGACCACCGATATGTACTGCCAGGCGTACTTTGAGTACGACACCAAGAAGTCCTTCGGCATCACCAAGAGCCACCTGCGCTTCGGTAAGAAGCCCATCAGCTCTACCTATTATGTAAGCCATGCCGACTTCGTGGCCTGCCACAACCAGACCTATCTGACCAAGTACGACATCATCTCCGAGCTGAAGCCCCACGGCAGCTTCCTGCTGAACTGCGAGTGGAAAGAGGAGGAGCTGGAGCGGCACATCCCCGGCGACATCCTCAAGTACATCGCGGAGAATGATATCAAGTTCTACATCATCGACGCCAATAAGGAGTCTCAGGCACTGGGCCTGGGCAACCGCTCCAACATGGTGCTGCAGGCCGCCTTCTTCAAGCTGGCCAATGTCATTCCCGTGGAGGATGCCGTGGAGCACATGAAGGCCGCCGTTAAGAAGACCTACGGCCTCAAGGGCGAGAAGATCGTAAACATGAACATCGCCGCCGTGGACGCCGGCATCAACGCCGTGAAGCAGGTGCAGGTGAAGGAGAGCTGGAAGAATCTCTCCGGCGCAGCCATCCAGCCCGCTCCCGCCGATGTGCCCGACATCATCAAGAACATCCTGGTGCCCATCAACGCGCAGAAGGGCGACCTGCTGCCCGTCTCCGCCTTCAAGGGTATGGAGGACGGCACCATGCCTCTGGGTACCTCCCAGTATGAAAAGCGCGGTATCGCCACGCACCTGCCGGTGTGGAATCAGGACGAGTGCATCCAGTGCAATATGTGCTCCTTCGTGTGCCCCCACGCCGTGATCCGGCCCTATCTGCTGGATGAGAAGGAAGCCGCCAATGCCCCCGCCGGGATGATCCTGGTGGACGCCAAGGGTCCCAAGATGGACGGCCTCAAGTACACCATGGGCGTGTCCACTCTGGACTGCACCAGCTGCGGCAGCTGCGTGTCCTCCTGCCCCAAGAGCGGCAAGGCACTGAAGATGGTCCCCACCCATGAGGTGTCTCTGGATCAGACCAACTGGAAGTATCTGCAGACTCTGCCCGAGAAGAACGACCGCATCGACAAGTTCACCCTCAAGGGCAGCCAGCTGCGCCAGCCCCTGGTGGAGTTCAACGGCGCCTGCGCCGGCTGCGGCGAGACGCCCTATATCAAGCTCCTGACCCAGCTCTACGGCGACAAGATGTACCTGGCCAACGCCACCGGCTGCACCCAGGCCTGGGGCGCCGCTATGCCCTGCGTACCTTACTGCAAGAATAAGGAAGGCAAGGGCGTGGCATGGTCCAACTCCCTGTTTGAAAACAACGCCGAGTTCTCCTACGGCATGTGCCTGGCTGTGAAGCAGCTGCGCGATGCTGTTACGGCGTTTGTCAAGCAGCTGGACGGCATGACGAAGGATGCGGCCGTGAAGGCCGCCATTGCCAAGTGGCTGGAGACCTATGACGACTTGGATGCCTCCTCCGTGGCTACCGACGAGCTGCTGGCCGTGCTGGAGAGCACCAAGTTCAGCGCCGAGGAGCAGGCCGTGGTGGCCGAGATCCTCAAGCGCCGCAAGGATATGTCCAAGAAGACCATGTGGATGTACGGCGGCGACGGCTGGGCCTATGACATCGGTTACGGCGGTTTGGATCATGTGTTCGCCATGGGCGAGGATGTGAACGTGCTGCTGGTAGATACCGAGGTGTACTCCAACACCGGCGGACAGTCCTCCAAGGCCACTCCCGTGGGCGCCGTGGCCCAGTTCCAGGCCAGCGGCAAGAAGACCCGCAAGAAGGACCTGGGTCTGCTGCTGATGACCTATGACAATGTCTATGTGGCCCAGTGCTCCATGGGCGCCAACCCCAACCAGCTCATCAAGGCCATCAAGGAGGCCGAGGCACACAAGGGCCCGTCCATCGTCATCTGCTATGCCCCCTGCATCAACCACGGCATCAAGAAGGGCATGAGCAACGTCCAGCAGGAGATGAAGGACGCTGTGAACTCCGGCTACTGGAATCTGTACCGCTACAGCCCCGAGACCAAGAAGTTCACCCTGGACTCCAAGGAGCCGTCCATGCCGCTGTACGACTTCATGAAGGGCGAGGTGCGCTACGCATCCCTGGAGCTGAGCTTCCCCGAGAACGCCAAGGTGTTGTTCGCCGACGCCGAAGAGGCCGCCAAGGAGAAGTACGAGTACTACAAGCGCAAGTCCGAAGACTGATCGCCTGATCTCTGCAAAACTGCTGCGGGCGGGGCATCAAACCCCGCCCGCATTTTCTTTATATTTCCTGTTAATCCATTGACAAACTATCGGGAAAGTGATAAAATTAACAAAGTACAGAAACTAAAAAGAGAGGCGAGGAGCTATGGCCATTCCGTTCGATTATTCATCCGAATATAAACGCAAACTCTGCACACCCGATGAGGCCGCAAGGGTCATCAAGAGCGGTGACTGGATCGATGTTTCCATGGGCGGTGCTTTTCCGTCTCTGATGGATGCTGCCATCGCCCGGCGCAAGGACGAGCTGCGGGGCGTGAAGGTAAGAGGATACCTGATCTCTCAGCCTATTCAGATGGTTGAGTGTGACCCCACCCGGGAGCATTTCATTTATAACAGCTGGCATCTGTCCGGGTATGAGCGCAAGCTCTGCGATAAAGGCCTGTGCAATTTTATCCCCATGGTGTTCCGCAATTTGGGCTGGTATTACACCCAGTTTCTCACGGTCAACGTGGCCATGATGTGCGTTACGCCTATGAACGAGCACGGATATTTTAATTTCTCCGTCAGTAATGCTTCCGCCCGTGCGGTGCTGGACAAGGCGGATATTGTGATCCTGGAGGTAAATGAGAACCTGCCCTGGGTCTATGGCGGCCTGGACGAGTGCATCCACATCAGCGATGTGAACATGATCGTTGAGGGCGACCACGGCCCGCTGCCCAATGTGAAGTCTCCGGCGGCCTCTGAAGCGGAGATGAAGATCGCCGAGTTCGTGGTGCAGAACATGGCAGACGGTTCGACCCTGCAGCTGGGCATCGGTTCGCTGCCCAACGCAGTGGGCCAGATGATCGCCAAGAGCGACTTGAGAGACCTGGGCATCCACACGGAAATGCTGTGCGACTCCTACCTGGATATGTATAAGGCAGGGAAGATCACCAACAACAAGAAGACCCTGGACCGGTATAAGAGCGTTTTCGGCCTGGCGCTGGGTTCCCAGGATCTGTATGACTGGATACGGGAAAACCCGGGCGTGGTCACCTATCCCATTTCTTACTGCAATGACCCGGCAAATGTGGGGCAGCTGGACAACTTTGTCTCTATCAACAACTGCATCTCCGTGGATCTGTATGGCCAGATCTGTGCCGAGAGCTCCGGTACCCGGCAGATCAGCGGCACCGGCGGCCAGCTGGACTTTTTGGAGGGCGCTGCCGTATCGAAAGGGGGAAAGGCATTTATCTGCCTGACATCGTCCTTTACCAACAAGCAGGGTGAGATGGTCTCCCGCATCAATCCTACTTTGGTCACCGGCGACGTGGTCACTGACCCGCGCAGCCTGGCTTACTACATCGTCACCGAGTACGGCGGCGTGAATTTGGTGGGCTGCAGCACCTGGGAGCGGGCGGAACGCCTGATCTCCGTGGCGCACCCGGCCTTCCGGGAGGAGCTGATCGCTGCAGCGGAAAAGCAGGGCATCTGGATCCGCTCCAACAGACGGTAATATGTGCTTACATAGAAAACTGCGGCATCTGTGCCGCAGTTTTTTTATGGTTTGCATCGTTGAAAAAAGTATGGTACAATACGGGTGGAAAGATAAAGAGGGAGAGGATGTTCCTATGGCAATCAAGAGAAGGTTTCCCGTCCGTGTAGCGACGGTGTACTGCAATGGCGGCTGCCGCGCCAAGCGCGATGAAAAGGGCATCATGCTCTGCCGGTATGGCTGCGTTGCCTGTGGGGCCTGCACGAACGCCTGCAGGTTTGGCGCCATTGACATGAATGAGTACGGCGTGGCTGAGGTGGATGAGGCGAAGTGCATCGGCTGCGGCGCCTGCGCCAAGGCCTGCCCCAAGAAACTGATCCGTATTCGCCTGCAAGATAACAGCATCCTGCCCCTGTGCTCCAACAGGGACAAGGGGTATGATCCGGCCACCAGGACTGGCGCACGCACCCAATGTGATGTGAGCTGCATCGCCTGCGGCCTGTGCGTGCGCAGCTGCCCGGCCAACGCCATCCAGATCCAGGAGCAGCACGCGGTGATCGATCAAAACACCTGCCTGAACTGCGGCATGTGCGCCACCGTATGCCCCCGGCATGTGATCGTAGACAGGCGTGGCATCGTGGCAAATTACAGGTAAAAACATATAGCAGATAAAAATGGTCCCGAACACACTGTGTCGGGACTATTTTTTAAGTATTATTTTTCGCTCTCAACGCCCTCCAGGTCATAGACCAACACGCGCCGGAGATTGGCACTTTGAAAGCGATTCAGGCCCACATAGTAGTCAAACAGGTCCAAAACCTCTCGCTTTGTGAAGTCGGGCATCATCTCCCGGAGATGCCGGGCCTTGGGATCGATCTTAAAAACGTGCCCAGTATCTAATTCATAGGTGCAGGGAGCACCCCGGGTCTCGGCATAGCTGCCCATGCCCTCAGACCACATGTAGCTGGCGATCTTACGCTGAATGCGGCCATCCTTCAGGATCTTGAAGTAGCCGCCGGGCCCGTCGGAGGCAAACACATAGCTGGTGACGCCGGGGAATTTTCGCTGCAGGTTGAGAAACAGGTCCGAGCGGTGGTGGTTGGTAAAAACGAAGCTGCCTAGGCCGTTGATCTCCAGGATCATGCAGCGGCCGGCCTTCAGCTGCTTTTTGCAGCGGTAGGGTGCCAGGGGGTCCGTATGTGTCTCCCGCAGGGTGCAGAAATAGGTCTGATCGCTGTAATATCCGGGCACGCAGACCCGCTCCTCAGCGGGAAAAAGCGGCAGCAGCGGCAGATACATAACGTGAAAATTGCCGCTGAACAGGCCGGGCAGGTCGCTGGCCGTGCGCCGAAAATCAAGAAACAGGGAGGACAGGGAAGACATGTCAGTTCAGGAAGTCCTTCAGCTTCTTGCTGCGGGAGGGGTGGCGGAGCTTGCGCAGGGCCTTGGCCTCGATCTGACGGATGCGCTCCCGGGTGACGTTAAATTCCTTGCCCACTTCCTCCAGGGTGCGGGTGCGGCCGTCCTCGATGCCGAAGCGGAGCTTCAGCACCTTCTCTTCCCGGGGGGTAAGGGTGCTCAGCACATCCACCAGCTGCTCCTTCAGCAGGGTGAAGCTGGCGGCCTCCGAAGGCTCGGACGCGCCCTCGTCGGGGATGAAGTCGCCCAGATGGGAATCCTCCTCCTCGCCGATGGGGGTTTCCAAAGACACCGGCTCCTGGGCGATCTTCAGGATCTCCCGGACCTTATCCACGGGCATATTCATCTGCGCGGCGATCTCCTCCGGGGAGGGATCGTGTCCCAGCTCCTGCAGCAGCTGGCGGGAGACGCGGATGACCTTGTTGATGGTCTCCACCATGTGGACGGGGATGCGGATGGTGCGGGCCTGGTCGGCGATGGCCCGGGTGATGGCCTGGCGGATCCACCAGGTGGCGTAGGTGGAGAACTTGTAGCCCTTGGTATAGTCGAACTTCTCCACGGCCTTGATGAGGCCCAGGTTGCCCTCCTGGATCAGGTCCAAAAACAGCATGCCGCGGCCGGCATAGCGCTTGGCAATGGAGACCACCAGGCGCAGGTTGGCCTCAGCCAGCTTTTGCTTGGCCACATCGCCGTCCTTCACCAGCTTGCGCAGGTGGGCCAGATCCTCCTCGGACAGGTTTTGGATCTCCTCGTCGGAAACCTCGATCTCACCCACGGGATCCTCGGCGTCCAGCACCTGCTCCACGGCTTGTCCGTTGGCCCGCTCCCAGGCCATGAGCTTGGCCTTGGCCTTATTTCCCTCGGCAATGGCGGAAGCCAGCTCCACCTCGCCCTCGGCCGAGAGCAGGGAGACCTTGCCGATCTCCTTGAGGTACATGCGGACCGGATCGTCAATATTGAAGCTGTCCACCAGGGTGTTGGGGTCGACCAGCTCCTCCTCCTCGATCTCGGCGATCTCCTCCAAGGGCGGATCGATCTCCGCATTGACATCCGGCAAAAATGCCTCGGTGGTTACCTCAATGGAAAGCTTCTCCAGGGAGTCATAGATCATATCCAGCTTATCGCTGTCCAGATCCATAGCGTCGAGGACCTCGGACAGTTCGCTGCTCTCCAGCTTGCCGTGGCGCTTGCCTTTGATGAAAAGCTCCTTCAGCCGCTCGTTATTCTGAATGAGCTGGGCGGCGGGCAGGGAAGCGATGGTTTTCTCGTCCAGCTGCCCCTTATTGCTCTTGATGACTTCTTCTTCGATCTCGTGCTGCTGCGCATCGGCCTCCTTCAGAAGCGCGTCCGCCATTTCCTGCAGCTGTTTTTCGGTGTATTTTGTTTCGGTCATGGATTCTTTCCTCCGTATCCCTTTTTGAATTTGAATTTATCTTTTGCGGCCAGCAGCGGATCTATATCTTCCTCGCCGCTGCGCCGTGACGATTCTTCCCGAATGATGCGCACATAGTCCTCCAGCGCCTGTCTGGCCCCGGACACGGACTCCGGTTTCTGCAAAATGTCCACGAAATGGCTCATTTCCTCCGGCGACAGCTCTCCCGCCAGAGCGTCCATGCTGTGCCGGCGCCCGGCGGCCCTGTCCGCCGACAGAAGGGCATATATTTTTCCCAATACCGGCGAGGAGAATTCCTCCGGCTGCAGGAAAACGCCGTCCAGCAGATCGTCATCCCGCATCATCAGGCGCAGGATGCCCTCCTCCGCCAGCGCGCTGCGGAGATTGGCATAGCGGAGCTCCCGCCGCTCGGGCTGCAGAGTAGCCGATGGATTCAGCTCCCGGCGGATCTGTGCGTTTTTCTCTTTGTATCTGCGGCGCTTGCAGGCGCGCTCCACCTCGCTGCGCAGGGCTTCCGGCGTGAGGCCGGCGGTCTGCGCTGCCCGAACGGTATAGACCTCCCGCTCCACGGCATTTTGCAGCGTGGAGAGGACCTGGCTGATCTCGGAGGCATAGGCGATGCGGTCATCGTCCTTGGTCAGGTCATATTTGCCCGCCACCTGAGCCATGCGGAACTCGATGCCGTTTTCACTGCCGGAGAGCAGGTTCTCGAAGGCCTGGGGTCCCTGGAATTTGATGAAATCATCCGCGTCCTGCTTTATGTATTGCCCGTCCACCAGGCGGCGGGGCAGCTGCAGCACCCGGACGTTGAACTCGGAATTTTTCAGGATGTCCAGAGCCCGCTGGGTAGCCAGCTGCCCGGCGTTATCATTATCGTAGCAGAGGACGAGCTCCTTGGTGTACCGGCTCAAAAGCCGTGTCTGTTCCACCGTCAGTGCCGTGCCCATGGACGCCACCGCGTTGTCAAACCCCGCCTGGTGCAGGGTGACTACGTCCAGGTTGCCCTCACAGAGGATGATGTTGGGCCGCTTGGTCTTCTTGGCCAGATTCAGCCCATACAGCACCCGGCGCTTGCTGTAAACCGGAGTTTCGCTGGTGTTCATGTATTTTGGCTCGGATTTGTCAATGACGCGGCTGCCAAAACCCACCACATCGCCCCGCACATCCACCACAGGGAGGATGAGCCGATTGCGGAACTTATCATAGAAGCCGCCCTTTTTATTTTCAACGATGAGGCCGGCCTGCAAAAGCTCCCGCTTGGTGTAGCCTTTGGCGGTCATGGCCCGCAGCAGGTAGTCCCAGCCATCCTGGGCAGCCCCCATGCCGAACCGGGTGGCCACGCCCCGGCGGATCTGCCGGCGGTCCAGATAGGCCTGCACCGCCGCGCCCTCCGGCTTTTGCAGGATGTCGTAATAGTACCGGGCGGCGTCCCGGTTCAGATCCAGCAGGCGCCTGCGCAGCCGGTCCGCACCATCCGACTCCCGATCCTCCGGCACGGGGATATTGGCCCGCTTGGCCAGGAAACGCACCGCATCCGGGTAGGAGAGATTTTCGATCTCCATGATGAAGTTGATGACGCCGCCGCCTTTTTTGCAGCCGAAGCAGTGATAATACTGCCGGCCCGGAAGCACATGGAAGGAGGGGGTCTTTTCGTTGTGGAAAGGGCAGCAGCCCCAATAGCTTCCGCCCTTGGGCTGCAGAGACACATAGCTGCCTACCACATCCAAAATATCATTCCGCGCGGCCAGCTCGTCCAAAAAGCTTTGTGGAAATGCCATGAGACCATCCTCCTTTCCGGCTGTTGTACAGGTCCGTGCAACAAGAATCTAAAGTCTTATACGAGAAGAAATCGACTTTTCCTCTTTTTTTGAAAAAAATTTACCCCGCAGGTATTTCTGCGGAGTAAATTTACAGAAATCACAGGTCCACGATCACCGGTGTGACGCCGATGTGCGGCAGGAACACATGGAGCAGGTCTGCGGTCTTCAGCCGCAGGGAGCTGGTGTTGCGGCAGGGATGGCAGCCGAACCATTCCGCCTCGGCCACCCGCCGCTCCAGCGCCAGGGTGACCCGGTGCTCGGTGTCATTCATCAGTCCCAGCACCGAGGCTGAACCCGGCTGCACGCCCAGCAGGGCCTGCAGATCCTCTCCGGTGGCAAAGCTCAAACGGGAGGAGCCGATGATCTTGGAAAAGTCCGCCGTGCGGAAGGGCAGGTCCTCCGGCATGGCCAGCAGGTAGAAGGTGCTGCGGTTCCGGGGCGTCAGGAGCAGATTCTTGCAGATATGTACCCCCAACGCCTGGCTGATGCCGGCGCAGGCGTCCATGTCGTAGGCCGGGTCGTGGTCCACACGCTGATAGGGGATCTGCAGCGCGTCTAGCAGGTCATAGACCCGCTGCTCTACAGGCTCCCGGGTCTCCTGGGGGCGGCCGGTATAAACAGGTGAGATGGTCATTTGTCAATTCTCCTTCGCCAGCAATTTTTCTCCCGCGCGGAAAATATCTCCCGCGCCCACAGTAAGGATCAGGTCTCCCGGCTGGGCCATCTGTGCCAGCGTGTCCGCCACCTGGTCCAGGGTAGAGCAGTAGATGGCGCCGGGGATCTCGGCAGCCAGCTGGCTGGAGGAAATGCCGATGTCATTGGTCTCCCGGGCGGCGTATATCTCCGCCAGCACAGCAATGTCCGCCAGCTTCAGCTCCCGCACAAAGTCCTCAAACAGCGCCTGGGTGCGGGTGTAGGTATGGGGCTGGAAGGCGCAGATGATCCGCTTATAGGGCATGGAGCGGGCGGTGGTCAGCAGTGCGTGGAGCTCACCGGGATGGTGGGCGTAGTCGTCGAAAACGTCGGCGCCGTGATAGGTGCCCTTGAACTCGAACCGACGCCCGGCGCCGTGGAAGCTGCGCAGGCCCTCCTCCACAGCCTTGCCGCCAATGCCCAGCACATAGGCGGCAGCGGCGGCGGCCAGGGCGTTGGAAACATTGTGCTTGCCGGCTACGGCCAGGGCGACGTGGGCATAGAATTTGCCGTGGATCATAACGTCAAATTCGCCGCAGCCGTCGTGAAACGCAACATTTTCCGCCTTGCAGTCGGCGCCCTCATCCCGGACAGAGAAGGTAAACACCGGGTGAGACAGGCCCTTTACCGCCGCCATGGCGCCGCTGTCATCGGCATTGGCAATGACAAAGCCCCGCTGGGGCACCAGATCCGCAAAGGCGTGGAAGGAATGCTCCACATCCGCCAGATCCTTGAAGAAATCCAGATGGTCCGCCTCCACATTCAGGATCACGGCCACCGTGGGGAAGAAGTTCAGAAACGAGTTGCAGTATTCGCAGGATTCCAGAATAATGGTGTCGCCCTTACCCACCCGATAGCCGGAGTGGAGCATGGGCAGCGTGCCGCCGATCATCACCGTGGGATCGGCCTGAGCCGCCATGAAAATATGGGTGGACATGGAGGTGGTGGTGGTTTTGCCGTGGGTGCCGGAGATGCACAGGGCGTTGCGGTATTGCTGCATAATTGCCCCCCATGCCTGGGCACGCTCATATACGGGGATGCCCCGGGTCACCGCGCCGGAGATCTCCGGGTTATCGTCATGGATGGCAGCCGTCCGGATGACCAGCTGTGCGTTTTGCAGGTTCTCCGCCGAATGGCCCACGGCAACGGGGATACCCAGAGAACGCAGGTGCTTCACGGTGTCGCTGTCGGACATATCCGATCCCTGCACGCAAAGGCCCATGCCATGCAGCACCTCAGCCAGCGGGCACATGGACACGCCGCCGATACCGGACAGGTGGACCCGGACGCCGGGCTTGAGAAAGTTTTTGAAATCCACAGTGGGATGCATCATATCAAATTGCCTCCTAAAGACAGAATCGCTCGGAAATTGCTTTTTTCCATAAAGTATATTATAATACGGATCAGCGGGAAGTGCAACACCCAATGCCCATGTCGGAGGATAGATTATGAGCCGAGAACAAGCGCAAAGCATCCTGAAAATCATCGAGAGCCGGGGCTTCCGCGCCTATCTGGTGGGCGGCTGCGTCCGGGATCTGCTGCTGGGCCGCGAGCCGGAGGACTGGGACATTGCCTCCGCCGCCCGGCCGGAGCAGATCATGGAGATCTTCGGCGCAGCGGCCTTCCCCACGGGGCTGAAGCATGGCACCGTCACGGTGAAGGCCGCGGACGGAGCTTACGAGATCACCACCTTCCGCACGGACGGCAGCTATTCCGACGGCCGCCATCCGGATGCGGTCAAATTTGCCCAAACAATCGAGGAAGACCTGGCCCGGCGGGACCTGACCATCAACGCCATGGCGCTGGACAGCGCCGGACATATGGTGGATCCCTTTGACGGGGCGGGAGACCTGAAGCGCCGGATAGTCCGGTGTGTAGGCGATGCCCGGGAGCGCTTCCGGGAGGATGCCCTGCGCATCCTGCGGGCCATGCGCTTTGCTTCGGTGCTGGATTTTTCCGTGGAGGACGCCACCAGCCGGGCTATCCACAGCCAGGCAGGTCTATTGGAGCGAATCGCCGCCGAGCGCATCCTGGTGGAGATGGACAAGCTGCTTTGCGGCCTGGGCTGCCGGGACGTGTTGCTGGCCTATCCGGATGTGCTGGGTATTTTTATCCCGGAGCTGCTGCCGTGCGTCGGCTTTGAGCAGCAAAATGTCCATCACTGCTACGATATTTATACGCACACAGTTTATGCCGCAGACGCCATCCCGCCGGAGCCGATCCTGCGCTGGACCATGCTGCTGCACGATATTGGAAAGGTGAATACCTTTACAGTGGATCCTAAGGGCCAAGGCCACTTTTACGGCTATCCCAAGGTCAGCGGCGACATGGCGGAGGAGATCTGCGACCGGCTGCGGATGCGTAAAAAGGACCGGGAGGACATTGTGACCCTGATCCGCTGGCACGACAAGAACATCCCCATAACGGAAAAGGGCATCGGCTCGGCCGTTCTGGCCCTGGGTGAGGAGAATTTCCGGCGGCTGCTGCAGGTAAAGCGGGCGGATAACCTGGCCCAGGCACCGGAATACCGGTGGGTCTCGGAGAAGGTCGACGCGGCGGAGAAGCTGCTGGATGAGATGCTGCGGCGGGAGCCATGCCTGCAGCTGAAGGACCTGGCCGTCAACGGAAACGACCTGCTGGCCCTGGGCTATTCCGGGCGGGAGATCGGGTTGGCCCTGCAGCGGCTGCTGCGGGAGGTGGTCACCGGGGAGATCGAGAATCGGCGGGAGGCTCTGCTGGCAGCGCTGAAGCGCTGAAGGGAGTCATTTCCACAGGTGCAGGTATCCCGCATCCCGCAGCTGCTTGAGAAACAGGAGCGCAACTGGGAACAGGATCATTCCCGCCACACCTAGGATGCAGAAGCCGATATACATGGCCATCAGCGCCGCCAAAGGCGGGAGATCCACCTGGGCGGCCATGACCTTCGGCTCCAGAAAGCTGCGCACCAGGGTAATCACGGCATAGATGGCGCCCAGGGCTATGGCCTTGGGCGTTTGCTGCAGCAGCAGGCATATGACGGCCCAGGGCAGGAGCACCGTTCCCGTGCCGAACACAGGCAGCGCGTCGATGACGGCGATGACCGCAGCCAGCAGCAGAGCATAGGGCTGCCGGATGAGCAGCAGCCCCAGCAACAGCTCGGCAAATGTAACGCTCAGCAGGATACACTGGGCTTTGAACCACTTGGCCAGGGTGGACAGTAGATTTTCTTTTACTCCGCCGGCCTGCCGCAGTTTTTGGGGCGGGAGCTGCCGGCGCAGAAAGTCCATGATGCGGGGAAACTGCGCCGCTGTAAAGAAGATCGCCAGTACAGTGGTGGCGGTGAAAAGAAACACAGACGGCAGCTCCATCACCGCCTCTGCGGCGGCGCTGACACACCGGGCGGAGAAGCGGGTGAACCAGGCCGTCAGCTGCTGGGAACCATCCGACAGCGCCCGTTCCAGCCAGGACTGCAGGCTCTTGGGGCAGGCGGCACAGAACTGCTCCAGCCGCTGCTGGAGGGCCGAAAAATAAGCTGGCAGCTCCGCCAGATATTGCGGCAGCGCCTTGAAAAGCCGGACAGACTGCTGCAGCAGGTTCAAGCACAGCACCGTCAGGACCGCCAAAAGCAGCGCAAGCAGGAGCAGCGAGAGTACGGCCGACACAAATCCCCGCCGCAGGCGCAGCTTTTCCCGGAGAAAGCAAACGGACGGCTCCATGAGATAGGCCAGGCCCAGGGCGATGAGAAACGGCAGCAGCCACAGCAGCACATATCGCACACCGACCCAGCACAGGAGCAAAATAATGCCCCAGTACAGAACGAAGCCTATGAATTTTCGATGTTTATCGGACATAACGGCCTCCGTTTTCGCAATGACGCTTGCATATAGACTTATTGTATGTTATCATGATACTATTGATTAACAAGGAATCTTGTTTTGTTCGGGAGAAGAATATGAGCAAAAAAAAGTACTATATCGTGTCCGAGGATGCCCTGCCTGATATTTTCATCAAGGTCGCCGAGGCCAAGCGGATGCTGCAGGTGGGGGAGGCGCAGACAGTGGGCGAGGCCGCCCGGCTCATGAATATCAGCCGCAGCGCTTTCTATAAATACAAGGATGCTGTGCAGCCCTTTCAGGATATGAAAGCGGGGCGCATCATCACATTCTACGCCCTGCTGAAGGATAACCCGGGCGTGCTGAGCAACTACCTGTCTATTTTTGCCAATTCCGGCGCAAATATTCTGACCATCAACCAAACCATCCCCACCAACGGCTGCGCCGGCGTGACCATTTCCGCCGAGACCAGCGACATGAAGGAGGGGCTCGATGAGATGATGGCCGGCATATCCGCCGCCTTTGGCGTGCTGAAATTTGAAGTGCTGGCCGGGTAAAAAAATACCGAGAGGTTTCATCCTCTCGGTATTTTTTTATCTTGGTTTTTTTACTTGATAGGGAAGTGCTTCAGCGGTATCGCCCGGTCCCGGGCGATCTGCTTTGCATACCGGTCTTCCTCGCTGAACACGCAGCCGCAGTATTTCTGCATATACAGCCCCAGCTCCCGTGCCTGCTGCTGGCCGGCACGGAATCCGGGCCGGAAGTCACGATACAAAAACTCCACGCCCCACTTTTCACCGGCCCGGGCGGCGATCTCCGCCATGCGTTCATGCTGCTGATAGGGGCTGACGAACAGGGTGGAGGTAAAAGAGGAAAATCCGTTTTCCGCTGCGAACCGGGCCGCCTGCTCCAGGCGCATTTCGTAGCATTTTCCGCAGCGATGGTCAATATCCTCCGCCACGGCGCAGACAAATCCCCGCAGGCCGTAGTCCTCCTGCACGATCAGCTCCATGCCGATCTGCCCGGCGTAGCCGATGAGCGTGTCCCGCCGGGCCTTATACTCCTGGTAGGGGTGGATGTTGGGGTTAAACCAGTAGGAAACCGGCTCGATCCCCTCCGTGCGCAGCTGCTCCACGCAGGAAACGGAGCAGGGGGCGCAGCAGGTGTGCAGCAGTGTTTTGGTCATGTTTCGTCCTTCTTTCCGGGTCTGATGCGGCGGATGAAATTGCGCAGCTTTCCTTCATTGGCCACCCGGTAGGACCAATCGGATATGGAGAAAAAGCGCTGATAAACCTTGTGGAAGGGCTGGCTGACATAGGCATCGAAAAACGCGGCCCGTTCCTTGGGCGACGCCGGAGCGCGGGAAAGCGCCGGGTTGTTCTCTGCGGCCTCCTGCAGTGTGCGCTTCTCCCGCTGCAGCGGGACCATGTCAAAAAAGTGCGCGCCCTTCACCGTGTTAATGAGCAGCATGGAGATGCCTTTTTTTTGCTGGTCCGGCCTGAAATCCGGCGGCAGCTCCCGGAACGTGCCCAATGTCAGATCTGCTGCCCGGTTCGTACTGCAATAGGTGCAGTGGTAGCAGGCGGGCCGCAGAAACAGGCCCCGGAACAGGCCTCGGCCATAGTCGGATTTTGTCAGCGGCGCGTCATACTGGCCTCCGCCCTCAAAATCCACCACGAAGCGGGAGTCCGAACCTGTGACCTTTTTGCAGAACTGCACGGTTTTCACCCGGCGCTGCTTGATGTAGTGCATGGCGTCCACCATCTTGCTCCACACGCCCGGTGACGGAACGCCGCCGCATAAAACATCAGCGGTGAGAAGCCGTTCCGGCGACTCGCCCAAAAATCTGTAAAGCCCATCCACTTGACAGGGTGTGCCCGTGAAGAAAACATCCATGCCCCGATCCAGGTAATAGCGCACCTGCTGGAAACATTCGCCCATGTCGCTCTGGACCAGCTTGGCACCCATGAGCCGGGGCAGGTCCTCCTTTGCCTGAATGGCCGTGTGGACCACACGCATGTCGCTGTCCATAGCGGCGCCGAAAACAACGCCGCCGGACTCCAGCACGAAGGAGGCGATGGCCGCAAAGGCACCGCCCGAGGTGGAGTGCCTGCGCATCTCGTCATCCTCGTTCCACACGGCAAAAACCGTGGGATCGGGCCGCTGTTCCCGGTGCTTCAGCGCGGGGCAGATGTGCGTGCAGTGGCCGCAGTGGACACAGGCATCCGTGACCTCAGGGTATAAAAACCCCTCCTTATCGGCCACCATTTTTATGGCGCCCCGGGGGCAGCCGCTGGCGCAGGCGCTGCAGCCGGTGCAATGCTCCCTGGGAGCGAGATGAGGCGATGCAGAAGAAATCATGCCCATACCTCCAAATTTTTTTGCTATTATACCACTTTACGCCCTACTTGGCAACCGGCTTTGCACCGGGATCGGGGGACTTGCTATTTTCCCGGGGTTCTGTTATAATGTGAAAAGTTATTTGGTGGAGGTTTGCTATGCGAATTTTAGGCATTGATCCGGGCGTCGCCATTGTGGGCTTCGGGCTGATCGAGTCTGACCGCGGCAGCCTGCGGATGCTGCAGTATGGCGCCATCACCACCCCTGCCGGGCAGCCCCTGGCCGCCCGCCTTTTGCAGATCAGCCGGGATATGGAGGAGCTGATCGAAGCCTTTCAGCCCGATGAAATGTCCATCGAGGAGCTGTTTTTCTCCAAGAATATTACCACCGGCATCGCCGTGGCCCACGCCCGGGGGGTGATCCTCTGTGCGGCGGAAAAAAAGCAATTGCCCATCTATGAATACACCCCCATGCAGGTGAAGCAGGCTGTGGTGGGCTATGGCCTGGCGGATAAAAAGCAGGTCATGGACATGACGAAACGGCTGCTGAAGCTGAAGGCCGTTCCCCGGCCGGATGATGCCGCCGATGCCCTGGCCATCGCTCTGTGCCATGCCCGCAGCGCCACCAGCCTCCTGCGGCGGGCAACCCCCGGCGTGAAGGAAACTGTGTGAGAGGAAGAATTGCATGTATTATTATGTGAACGGAACCGTGGCGGAAATTGGCCCCAACCTGGCCGTCATCGACTGCGGCGGGGTGGGCTATGCCTGCGCCACCACCAACTATACCCTGGCCCAGCTGAAAAAGGGGGAGAAAGCCAAGCTCTATACTTATCTCCATGTGCGGGAGGAGATCTTTGACCTGTATGGCTTTGCTTCCCAGGCGGAGCTGAGCAGCTTCAAAATGCTCATCGGCGTCTCCGGTGTGGGGCCCAAGGCGGCCTTGGCGATCCTCTCCTCCGGCACACCGGATCAGCTGGCCCTGAGCATTGTCACGGGGGACGAAAAGGCCCTTACCGGCGTCCCCGGCATCGGCAAGAAGATCGCCCAGCGCATCATCCTGGAGCTGAAGGACAAGCTGGCCAAGGAGCAGGGGAGCTTTGACGCCCGGGGCGGCGCCCTGTCGCCGGTCCCCGCCGGCGGAAGGACCCAGGAGGCGGCCTCGGCCCTGGCGGTGCTGGGATATTCGTCCCAGGAGATCTCCGCCGCCCTCAAGGGCGTGGACACGGCGCTGCCTGTGGAGGAGATGATCCGCATCGCCCTGAAAAAGATGGTGCGCTGAGACGCGGCACCCAAAGGAGAATGAAGCGTGAGTATTGATTTCGGCAACGATATATTTGACGACTCCCTGGTGTCCACCACCTTTCAGCCGGAGGACAGCGGGGAGCTTTCCCTGCGCCCGCATACCTTAAAGGAGTACATCGGCCAGAGCAAGGCAAAGGAAAACCTCTCCATTTTTATTGAGGCCGCCCGCCGCCGCACGGAGTCGCTGGACCATGTGCTGCTCCACGGCCCTCCGGGCCTGGGCAAGACCACCCTGGCGGGCATCATCGCCGCGGAGATGGGCGTGAATATCCGCATCACCTCGGGCCCGGCTATCGAAAAGCCCGGCGACCTGGCGGCGCTGCTGACCAATCTGCAGGAAAACGACATCCTGTTCGTGGATGAGATCCACCGGCTGAACCGCTCCGTGGAGGAGATCCTCTATCCCGCCATGGAGGATTACGCCATCGACATCATCATCGGCAAAGGGCCGTCGGCCAACTCCATCCGGCTGGACCTGCCCCATTTCACCCTCATCGGCGCCACTACCCGGGCCGGCCAGCTCTCCGCGCCCCTGCGGGACCGCTTTGGCGTGACGCTGCGGCTGGAGCTGTATACGCCCCAGGAGCTGGCGCAGATCGTTACCCGCAGCGCCGGCATCCTGCATGTGCCCATTGAGCCCTCCGGCGCGATGGAGATCGCCCGGCGCTCCCGGGGCACGCCCCGTATCGCCAACCGGATGCTCCGGCGGGTGCGGGACTTTGCCGAAGTAAAAGCGGACGGCACCATCACCGATACCGTGGCGGACCAGGCGCTGCAGGCCCTGGAGATCGACCACCTGGGCCTGGACCCGGTAGACCGACGGATGCTCCGGGCCATTATCGAGAACTACGGCGGCGGCCCGGTGGGACTGGAGACCCTGGCAGCCACCATTGGGGAAGAATCCGTCACCCTGGAGGATGTATACGAGCCGTACCTGATGCAGCTGGGCTTTCTGACCCGGACGCCCCGGGGCCGCTGCGTCACCAAAAAAGCATATGACCATCTGCACCTGGCCTATCTGGGGCAGGAACAGCTGACACTGTAAATTTAACGGAGGAAGATTGAAAATGGGTAAACTTTTCGGAACCGACGGTATCCGCGGCGTAGTCGGGGAGACCTTGACAGCAGAGCTGGCCTACCGGGTAGGCCAGGCCATCACCATTGTACTGACGGAGCAGAAGGGCAGCGCCCCCACCATCACCATCGGCAAGGACACCCGCATTTCATCGGATATGCTGGAGTCGGCGCTCATGGCCGGCATTTGCTCCATGGGCGGCAGCGTCATGCCCTTCGGCACCATCCCCACCCCGGCGGTGGCATTCCTTACAGTGCAGGAGGAGGCCGACGCCGGCATCGTCATTTCCGCCTCTCACAACCCCTATGAGCATAACGGCATCAAGATTTTCGGTGCGCAGGGCTATAAGCTCTCCGACGAGATGGAGGAAAAGGTGGAGGACATCGTCCTTTCCAAGGAGCCGCTGCCCGTCAAGACCCACGATCAGATCGGCATGCGCCTGCACGGTATGCGGCAGATGAAGTCCGACTACATCGACCATCTGCTCTCCACGGTGGACTGCGATATGCGGGGCCTGCGGGTGCTGGTGGACTGCGCCAACGGCGCGGCCTCGGCCACGGCGCCGGGCCTGTTCGGCAAACTGCCGCTGCACGCGGACTTCATCTTCGATAAGCCCGACGGCATCAATATCAATAACGGCTGCGGCTCCACCCATATGGAGACCCTGTGCCAGAGTGTGGTAGCAGGGAAGTATGACCTGGGCATCGCCTTTGACGGCGACGCTGACCGCTGCCTGCTGGTGGATGAAAAGGGTCATATCATCGACGGCGACAAGGTGCTGGCCGTATGCGGAAAATCCATGCGGCGCAAGGGCAGCCTCAACGGAAACGCTATCGTGGCCACGGTCATGTCCAACCTGGGCCTGCACGAGTTCTGCCGCAAGGGGGATTTCCTGCTGGTCTGCACCGATGTGGGCGACCGCCATGTGCTGGAGAAGATGATCGAGTGCGGCTATATGATCGGCGGCGAGCAGTCGGGCCACACCATTTTCCGGGAGTATGCCACCACCGGCGACGGCGAGCTGACGGCTCTGCAGTTCATCCAGGCCTACTGCGAAGCTGGCGTTCCCGCCTCGGAGCTGGTGTCCTGCTGCGCCCAGTATCCCCAGGAGCTGATCAATGTGCCGGTCTCCGCCGTGGGCGGCGCCAAGGAGCGCATCATGGCCGATGACCGCCTGTGGGAGCAGGTGCGCAGGCAGGAGGAAGCCCTGAACGGGGAAGGCCGTATTTTGGTCCGCCCCTCCGGTACGGAAGCGCTGATCCGGGTCATGGTGGAGGCGAAAACCGTCGAAACCGCTCACAATGTGGCCAAGACTTTGGCTGATTTCATAAAAACCCTGTAACATTTTGCATAGTATTAACAAAGTTTTGCAGATTGCTTGACAAATAATTCATGGAAAAGGTATAATAACGGATGGACGGATATATGCAGACGCAGTATAGTGAGCTGGAGCAGATGTCGGACGAGGCGCTTTGCATGGCGCTGCAGAACGGCACCTCTGCGGCCGGCGATATCCTGGCCCACCGGTACCGTAAGCTGGTCCGCTGCTGTGCGCACCCCTACTTTTTGGCGGGGGGCGATAGTGAGGATCTGCTGCAGGAGGGAATGTTTGGCCTCATCAAGGCCATGCGTGAGTTCCGGCCGGATCGGGAGGCCAGCTTTCAGACCTTTGCAGAGGTATGTATCCGCAGCCGCCTGTGCTCGGTGATCCGGGCGTCCCGGGCGGGTAAGCATAGCCCATTAAATGAATCCGTACCCCTGAATGCATTTTTGCTTGATGCGCAGCCACAGTACAGTCAGCTCGATCCGGAGGATCTGCTTATTGACCGGGAAAAGGCTGCGGCACTGCTGAATCAGGTACGCAGTCAGCTTTCTGATCTGGAGGTCCGTGTGCTGGACCTGTATTTGGACGGCTGCAGCTGCGGAGAGATCGCAGCCACGGTTGGCAAACCCTATAAATCCGTGGACAATGCCGTTCAGCGTATCCGTCGCAAAATTGGGCGACAAATTTCTTCCGGCGAGATCAGCAATGGCTGAGCGCAATATATTTCTCAAAAGAGAGGGTAAAATCATGTACGAAGATAAGACTTTAGTTTGCAAAGAATGCGGCAAGGAGTTCGTTTTCACCGCCGGTGAGCAGGAGTTCTATGCTGAGCGCGGCTTCCAGAATGAGCCCCAGCGCTGCAAGGCCTGCCGTGACGCCCGCAAGAACGCTGCCCGCGGTCCCCGGGAGTATTTCACCGCTACCTGTGCTGCCTGCGGCGGCGAGGCCAAGGTGCCCTTCGAGCCCAAGAGCGATCGTCCTGTTTACTGCAGCGACTGCTTCGCCAAGATGAGAGAGAACGGCTGATTCTTTGCTGAATGGATATAAAACCGGTGCAGAAATTCTGCGCCGGTTTTTTCTTGAAAAATACTGTTGAAAATTGCAGAGAAACGGGGTATAATACCTCCATAAACGAACTAACGGAGGATCTCAATATGATCGAAATCACGAAAGACACCATCATCGGTGATATTCTGGACGTCGCCCCCCAGACGGCTCCTATCTTCCTGTCCATCGGCATGCATTGCCTGGGCTGCCCCTCTTCCCGCGGCGAGACGGTGGAGGAAGCCTGCATGGTCCACGGCGTGGACTGCGAAAAGCTGCTGGCCATTGTGAACGAGGAAGCCAACAAGTAACAGCGGAAACGGCAAGCGCATACGGCTCTGTCCGTATGCGCTTTTCCCTGCCTGGAAGGAGGTCGAGTAATGACGGAACAGTTGCATCTGCAGCCCCGGCTGCAGCTTTTGGCCGATCTGGTGCCCCAGGACGCCAGGCTGGCTGATATCGGAACGGATCACGGCTACCTGCCGGTATATCTGCTGCAAAAGGGCCGGATCGCTTCCGCCATCGCCGCCGACATCGGCCAGGCGCCTTTGGACCACGCCCGGCGCACGGCACAGCAATATGGCGTTGGGGATGGGCTGCGATTTCTCTGCTGTGACGGGCTCCGGGGTATCGGCCCGGAGGACGCGGATACGGTAGTCATTGCCGGCATGGGCGGCGAGACCATCGTCCATATTCTATCCCAAGCCCCATGGACCAAGGCAGGAAGCACGCTCCTGCTGCTCCAGCCCATGACCAAGCAGGAGGACCTGCGCCGCTGGCTCAACGAAAACGGCTATGCCCAGAGCGCCGAGCGCCTGGTGCGGGACAAGGACTACTTATACCCGGTCTTCACGGTCTTCGGCGGAGAGCAGCCGCCCCTTTCTGTGGGCGAGATCTACGGCGGCGTGGATATTGAAGTGGATCCGCTGGCAGGGGAGTACCTGGACCAGCGCATCCGCCGCCTGTCCCAGGCGGAGGCAGGACTGCTGAAGGGCAGCGGCAGTGAAAACCGGCAGCGGGCCGAGGAGCTGGGTAAAATCAGAAAGATACTGATGGAGAGGAGAGCGGACCTATGATCACCGTGCGCGAAGTGGAGAATTTCCTTTATGATTGGGCCCCGGCCCACCTGGCCGCCGAGTGGGACAATGTGGGCCTGCTGGTGGGCAGCCCGGACCGGGCGGTAACAAAGATCCTCACAGCCCTGGACATTACCGAGTCCGTGGTGGACGAAGCCGTGCAGATGGGGGCCGACCTCGTTGTGGCCCATCACCCGGTGATGAACTGCACCTGGCACCCGGTGCAGACCCTGCGTACGGATGATCGTCAGGGCCGCATCCTCACGGGGCTGGTGGAAAATCACATTTCCGCCATCTGCATGCACACCAATCTGGACGCGGCCGAGGGCGGCGTCAACGACGTTTTGGCGGAAAAGCTGGGCCTTTTGCAGACAGAATACCTGACAGATGAAAAAATTGGCCGGGTCGGCACATTAAAATGCGAAATACCCCTTGTGGAGTTCACCCGGTTTGTGGTAAAATCATTAGGATGCAATGGATTGCGCTATACCGACTGCGGCAGACCCGTGCACCGCGTGGCGGTGGGCGGCGGCGCCTGCGGCGACTATATTGCGCAGGCTATTGCATTGGGCTGCGATACTTTTGTCACGTCCGATCTTCGCTATCACGATTTTCTGGACACAAAAGAGCTGAACCTCATTGACGCCGGGCATTTCCCCACGGAGCAGGTCATTGTTCCGGAGCTGTGCCGGCGGCTGCAGGCGGCATTTTCCGCAGTTTCCGTTTCTACTTCGATCTCGCATCAAAGCGAGGTCATCCAATACTGCATTTGAAGGAGAGAGTAAACTATGTCCGGACATTCCAAGTGGCACAATATCCAAAAAACCAAGGGTGCGGCTGATGCCAAGCGCAGCGCCGCCTTTACCAAGATCGCCAAGGAGATCATCGTGGCGGTGAAGCAGGGCGGCAGCGGCGACCCCGCCAATAACTCCCGCCTGGCCACCGTTATTGCCAAGGCCAAGGCCGCCAATATGCCCAATGACAACATCAAGCGCACCATCGACAAGGCGCTGGGCGCCGGCAATACCGATAACTACGAGTCCGTTACTTACGAGGGCTATGGCCCCTGCGGCGTGGCCGTCATCGTGGAGGCCCTTACCGACAACCGCCAGCGCACCGCCCCGGAAATTCGCCATTACTTCGATAAGTATGGCAAGGGCATGGGCGCCCAGGGCTGCGTCAGCTGGAGCTTTGACCGCAAGGGCGTCATCGTCATCAGCAACGAGGATGAGGAGCTGGACGAGGATACCGTGATGATGGACGCGCTGGATTCCGGCGCAGAGGATTTCTCCGCCGACGGCCCCGTGTTTGAGATCACCACCGACCCCGATTCCTTCAACGATGTGGTGGCCGCCCTGGAGCAGAAGGGCTACACCTTCGAGAGCGCCGAGCTGGAGATGGTGCCCCAGAACTACGTCACCATGACCGGCGAGGACGACGTGAAGAACATGGAAAAGCTGCTGGACATGCTGGATGACAACGAGGATGTGCAGAACGTGTGGCACAACTGGCAGCAGGACTGAGATAAACCGCTTAAAAACGCACCCTACAGGGTGCGTTTTTTTCGTCTAAACCAAGCCATTCCCTCATACAGTAGAGCAAACGACTATGACGGCCTTGCCGTTTGCAGGAGAAAGGAATGGTTGGAAATGACAAGTCAGGTCACGGATATTTATGAGAGCATAGCCCAGCGAACGGACGGCAATATCTATATCGGCGTAGTGGGGCCGGTGCGCACCGGCAAGTCCACCTTCATCAAGCGTTTCATGCAGACCCAGGTGCTGCCCCGGATGGAAAACGGCTTTCGCCGGGACCGGGCCACAGACGAGCTGCCCCAGAGCGGCTCCGGCCGCACCATCATGACGGCCGAGCCGAAATTCGTACCGGAGGAGGCCGCCCATCTCAAGCTGGCCGATGGGGTGGAGTTCGGTGTGCGGCTTGTGGACTGCGTAGGGTACCTGGTGCCCGGTGCCATGGGGCAGTTTGAGGACCTGGCGCCCCGCATGGTCATGACGCCGTGGTTCGACCACGAGATCCCCATGGCCGAGGCGGCAGAGATCGGCACCCGGAAAGTCATTTCCGAGCACGCCACCGTTGGCATCGTCATCACCACCGACGGCACCATAACGGAGATCCCCCGGGAGGACTACCTGGAAGCGGAGGATCGGGCCATCCGGGAGCTGCAGGCCATCGGAAAGCCATTTGTGGTGCTGGTCAACAGCGCCGAACCGGAGAGCCCCGAGGCATCCGCCATTGCCAAGGAGCTGGCCGTAAAATACGATGCCAAATGCCTGCCGGTGAACTGCCTGCGGCTGGATGAAAAGGAGATACAGCGGATCATTCAGGGGCTGCTGTACGAGTTTCCTCTGCAGGAGCTGGATGTGTTTTTCCCGTCCTGGGTGGATGCCCTCCCGGAGGAGCACCCCATCAAAAAGGGATTGGTGGAGTTGGTTTCCAAGCAGGGAACCGGGCTCACACATATGCGGCAGATGGACGGGATCGGACCGGCGCTGGAGGCCAGCGACCTGGTGGCCGAAGCCAAAATGCTGCAAATGGACCTGGGGCAGGGGAAAACCGCCCTGGAGGTCGATCCGCCCCGCAGCTTGTTCTATGAAACCGTTGGCAAGGCAACAGGCTTTACAGTTAAGGACGACGGCGACCTGATGACCTTGCTGACCGATCTGTCTCATGTTCGGCAGGAATATGAAAAGGTCGCCCCGGCATTGCAGGAGGCCTACCGCACCGGCTATGGCATCGTTGCTCCTGGGCTGGATGAATTGGCTCTGGAGGACCCGGAGATCGTCCGGCAGGGGGGACGCTACAGCCTGAAAATGAAGGCCAGCGCCCCGTCCATCCACATGATCCGGGCGGACATTGAGACCACGGTCTCGCCCATTGTGGGGGACGAGAAGCAGTCTGAGGACATGGTGAATTACTTGCTGCAGCAGTTCGAGGGAGACACCAACAAGCTTTGGCAGTCCAATATTTTTGGCCGCAGCTTCAATGAGATCGTGGGGGATGACCTGCAGGCCAAGCTGAAACGGATGCCGGAGCCTGCGCAGAAAAAAATGCGGGAAGCCCTGGAGCGCATCATCAACGAAGGCGGCGGTGGCCTGATATGCATAATACTGTAAAGGTGAATAATTTTACAGAAAACAAGACGGACGCAGCAGACGTCCGTCTTGTTTTTTGAAAAAAACCGTGGTATGATAAAGAAAAACGAAAGGAAGAGCCGTATGCTGCTTGCAATTGACATAGGAAATTCCAACATCAGTGTGGGCCTGTTCGGAAAGGATAAGGACCTGAAGTTCCTGGCGTCTATCGACACGGACAGCCGCAAGACCGCCGATCAGATCAGCATTGACCTGATGAATCTTTTCGCCCTGTACGGCTATGACATCCATAAGGTCACCGGGGCCATCTTTTCCAGTGTCGTTCCCGGAATTAATTTTATGATGCACAAGGCGCTGACCCGCCTGCTGGGGAAGGAGCCCATGGTGGTGGGTCCCGGCATCAAAACGGGCCTGAACATCCGCATGGAGGTCCATAATCAGCTGGGCACCGACCTGGTGGCCAATGCCGTGGCCGCCGTAGAAAAATACCCGGCGCCCATTATTATGATCGAGATGGGCACGGCCACCACCATTTCCTATATCTCCCAGCAAAAGACCTACGAAGGGGGCATGATGTTCCCGGGGGTGCGGCTGTCGCTGGATGCTCTGTCGGAACACTCGGCGCTGCTGCAGAATGTAGCTCTGCAGCACCCCACCAGGAATCTTATCGGCAAAAACACCGAGGACTGCATGCGCAACGGCATCGTCTATGGCACAGCGGGTATGCTGGACGGCATCATCGACCGCATGAAGGAGATCATCCCCGGTGAAAACCCCACCATCGTGGCCACCGGCAGCAACGCCCCCGTCATTGTGCGCTACTGCCGCAATCAGATCATTTACGATAAGTACCTGCTCATGGAGGGCTTGCAGCTGATTTACCTGAAGAATAAAGAGAAATAACAAAAAAAGGATCGGCGGCCCATGGCCGTCGATCCTTTTCGGGTCATAAGATCAAAGCGATTCTTGTTTTAAATTCTGAGTCAATATAAGCTTCAATTCATCTCTGCCACTTTCTGATAGACTGTTTTGGTCAACAAGAATAAATTCATCCCTCAGCATTCGGATATATATGTAATTCTGAAAGATTCCCCAGCATTTAAAGGCGTTCCAAAGATGTGTACCGCTGCCGAAATCGGAGCTGATTTGTATTTCGTCTGCGTCAAAACAGTACTCCCGTTTTCCGGAGGTCAGTTTATCATCCAGCTTAGACAATGCTATGTCCAGCACCTTTTTCTGAATGACAGCCACACCTTTTATAGCAAGCCACAGAAAGAAAGCAAATAGCAGTACGCCAAACACGACTTGTCCAATATGGCCATATGGGGCAATCAGAATGATATACGCCAGCATGATAACGGATGTAACTGCCGAAATGCCTGCGGCCAATTTCCGCTTTTTTACATTCTTGCTCCCGGCCAAGACAATTTGCTTCAGAATCTCCTGTTCCTTTTTTCCAACCTCAATGCTGCATCTGACCATAACGAAAACTTCCTTTACTTCGCCAGCACTTTCTTCAGCTTGGCAAACCGGGGCAGGGAATCCTGCTTGGGCAGATCCGGCTCGCCCTGGATCAGCGGCAGAGCGTATTCAATGAAGCGGTGGGTGACGCCGGTGCCATCCTCGTTGATCCACTCCCGGGGGATCTTCTTCTCCACGTTGGCCACCTCCATCAGGGGCACCAGCTTGGTCTTGCAGGCATAGTGCCCGTTCTGAATGCCCCGCTCAAAGGCGATCATGCGGCCGTTGATGCCGGCAATGGCGTTCTCCACGGCGGCTTTGCCGGCCATGAAGGACTCCTCAATGTCCGTTTCGGAGGCCAGGTGTGCGCCGCAGCGCTGCAGCAGATTCAGCTCGATGCCGCGGACCTTGGCGTTGGTCTCCTCTTTAATGACCTCTGCCAGGATAGCGGCCAGGCCGCCCATCTGCGCGTGGCCGAAGCCATCAGTCTTCTCTACCTTGGCCTCGGAAACAAAGCCGCCGTCGGCATAGTGGATGCCCTCGGACACCGCCACCAGGCAGTTGCCCTTTTCGGCATAGACCCGCTTGACGTCCTCGATGAACTTGGGCATGTCAAAGTCCGTCTCCGGCAGATAGATGAGGTCGGGGCCGGCGCCGTATTCGCTGGCCAGGGCGGAGGCAGCGGCCAGCCAGCCCGCGTGGCGGCCCATGATCTCCATAATGACGATCATGCCGGTGTCATACACATGGGAATCCAGATATACCTCCATAAAGGACGTGGCGATGTACTTGGCAGCGGAGGCGTAACCGGGGCAGTGGTCCGTACCGTAAAGGTCGTTGTCGATGGTCTTGGGCACGCCCATGACCCGGCACTCGTAACCCACGGACTGCATGTACTGGTTGATCTTGTTGCAGGTATCCATGGAGTCATTTCCGCCGTTATAGAAGAAATAGCGCACATCGTATTTCTTAAAGATCTCCAGGATCCGCTTGAAATCCGTGTCGTCCACGGCGGGATCGGCCAGTTTATAGCGGCAGGAGCCCAGGGCGGAGGAGGGAGTGTACTTCAGCAGGCGCAGCTCCTCGGGATCCTCCTGGCCCATATCAAACAGCCGGTCGTTCAAAACGCCTTTGATGCCGTGCTCGGCACCCAAAACGCGGGTGATAACGCCGCTCTTCAATGCCGTGTCGATGACACCGTAGGCACTGGCGTTGATAACGGAAGTAGGGCCGCCGGACTGGCCGATGATACAAGCGCCTTTGAGAACATTCATGAAACAAACTCCTCCTGAAATAAATTGGTATAATTCTCTCTGAAATTATTATCCTATGTTACCATAAAACTTCCGAAATGTAAACGCATAACCCTTGCAAATTCAAAAATCTGTGGTAAAATTTAAAGATGAAATTATGGAAAATGTCGTGTAGTGGTAATATGGAAATTGAAAGTGTAAGTCTAACAATAAGCTCCCATAGCGGCAAGCAATTAGAAATTCCACTCGAAGTATGGCAGGTCGACGTCATAGTGAGAATGCTCGGATTATGCGTCGATACAAAGAGCTTGGCAGATTATAAAATGGCGAGCAAAGAAACCGTTGACGAGCATATGAAGATGTATTATAAAGCTATTAAGGAAATGGCGTGTAAATCAGAGTTTTAAAATTTTATTGAAAAGGAGATCATGATTATGCCACTGGTTACTTCCAAGGAAATGTTTGAAAAGGCCTATAAGGGCGGCTACGCCATCGGCGCATTCAATGTGAACAATATGGAGATCATTCAGGGCATCACCGGCGCCGCCTCCAAGCTCAGCGCTCCGGTAATCCTGCAGGTGTCCAAGGGGGCCCGGGCTTATGCCAACCGCACCTATCTGATGAAGCTGGTGGAGGCCGCTGTCATTGAAACGGGCCTGCCCATCTGCCTGCATCTGGACCACGGCGACAGCTTCGAGCTGTGCAAGAGCTGCATCGATGACGGCTTCACCTCCGTGATGATCGACGCCTCCTCCAAGCCCTTTGCCGAGAACATTGCTCTGACCCGCCAGGTGGTGGAATATGCCCACGACCACGGCGTGGTGGTAGAGGCCGAGCTGGGCACTCTGGCCGGCATCGAGGATGAGGTAAACGTATCCGCTGAGGACTCCTCCTACACCCACCCCGAAGAAGTGCAGGAGTTTGTGGAGAAGACCGGCTGTGACTCCCTGGCCATCGCCATCGGCACCAGCCACGGCGCCTATAAGTTCAAGCCCGGCACCAAGCCCCAGCTGCGCTTCGACGTGCTGGAGGAGGTGGAGAAGAAGCTCCCCGGCTTCCCCATCGTGCTGCACGGCTCCTCCTCCGTGCCCCAGGAATTTGTGGCGAAGATCAACCAGTACGGCGGCAATATGCCCGGCGCCATCGGCGTGCCCGAGGATCAGCTGCGCAAGGCTGCATCCATGGCCGTGTGCAAGATCAATATCGACTCCGACCTGCGCCTGGCCATGACCGCTTCCATCCGGGAGTACATGGCGCTGCATCCCGATCATTTCGATCCCCGCCAGTACCTCAAGCCGGCCCGCCAGGCCATCGAGGATATGGTGGCCCACAAGATCGTGGACGTGCTGGGCTGCGACGGTAAGGCGTTCTGATCCAAACTTTATCAAAAAAATGTCCCTCGCCAATCAAGGCGAGGGACATTTTTTACTTGCCCGGATCTGACGGATTTCACACTCTCGGGGCGATATAATCAGGGAGGAACAGGGGAGGTGAGAGCCGTGAGCATCTACATAGACCGTGTGTTCGTTCTGAATCTGGCGGTGGATTATCTGCTGCTGCTGGCGTCGGCCAGGCTGGCGGGCACGCCTCTGCGGCGTCTTCGGTTTTTGCTGTGCGGCGCGGGAGGAGGGCTGTACGCCGCCGCCGTTTTTCTGCCGGGCCTGACCTGGCTGGCCCATCCGGTCTGGAAGGCTGCCGCGGGCGCGGCTATGGCCTGGGCAGCCTTCGGCCGGGAGCGGCATACGCTGAAGCTCATGGGTCTGTTCTTCCTCCTTTCCGGGGCGCTGGCAGGCGTGATCCTGGCGTTGGGATTCTGCATCGGCGCGCCGGAGCTCCTGTGGGGAAAAATCTATCGGGCGGAGATCGACTGGAAGCTGCTTTTAGGCGGGACCGCCGCGCTGTCTGCCGCGCTGCAGCTGCTGCTTCGGCAGGGAGCCAGGCATGGAGGAGGAGAATTGATGAAAGTACGGGTGGCAATTGGTGGAAAGGAAGATAGCTTTACAGCGCTTCACGACACAGGCAATACCCTGCGCAACCCTGTGGACGGCCGGCCGGTCCTGGTGATGGAGCAGGCGGCGGTGATGGACCTGCTGCCGGCGGCGGATGCGGTGATCCTGCGGGAGAGCCCTTCGCCGGAGATGGCCATGGCAAAGCTCTACGCTGCGGGAAGCCGGCTGCATTTTACCCTGCTTCCGTTTCGCAGCGTCGGGACGGAATCGGGTCTGCTGCTTGCGGTACGCAGCGATTATATAGTCCTGCACCGCAGAAAGATCCCCCGCACGCTCATCGCCCTGTCAGCCGGGCCGGTGAGCGACGGCGGCGGATACTGCGCCCTGTGGGGCGGCACAGAAAGGGGGAGGGGACATGAAAAAGCTTCTGCTGCGGATCCGACTCTGGCTGCTGCGGATCGCCAGGCCGGATAAGGTCATGTACATAGGCGGCAGCGACACGCTGCCGCAGCCGCTGTCACGAACCGAGGAAGCCAGGCTCATCGCACAGATGGGCCAGGGGGATTTTTCCGTCCGGCAGACGCTCATCGAGCGGAACCTGCGGCTGGTGGTGTACCTGGCCCGGCGGTTTGAAAACACGGGCGTCAATATGGAGGACCTTATTTCCATCGGAACCATCGGCCTCATCAAGGCCATCAACACCTTCCGGGCGGATAAGAATATCAAGCTGGCCACCTATGCCTCCCGATGCATCGAAAACGAGATTCTCATGTTCCTGCGTAAAAACTCCGCCCAGCGGACGGAGATCAGCTTCGACGAACCTCTGAGCACGGATTGGGACGGAAAGGAGCTGCTGCTCAGCGATGTTCTGGGCACAGACGGCGACACGGTGATGCGCCCCATCGAGGCAGATGTGGACCGGAAGCTGCTGCAGGATGCCGTGGGAAAGCTCTCCTCCCGGGAGCGGGACATCATCACCCTGCGCTTCGGCCTGGGCGGGAAAAAAGAGATGACCCAGAAGGAAGTGGCCGATCGCATGGGCATCTCTCAGTCATACATCTCCCGGCTGGAAAAGCGGATCATCCTGCGCCTGCGCCGTGAAATTCTGAAAATGAGCTGAAAAGGCGCCGGATCAGCGATCCGGCGCCTTTTATACTTATAGATCTTGTCAATCCAAAAACAGGGCGGCAGGGCGATTCACTACCATCATATTGTAATATTTCAGCAGGTGATAGTCGTCCTTATCCAGCTTAATGGTGTTGAGCAGGCGGTCATTTTCCTCCAGGGGCTCCTTGGAGATGAGCGTCTTCAGGGCAATGGGAGCAAAGAACGGCGTGCTGCCGATGCCGGAGAGCAGGCCAATGGCCGGGGTGCGGGTCTGCATGGGGTTGAGCATGCAGATGTACATTTTCTCCGCGTCGTTGATCTGATTGTTGAGCACCATATGGGTGATGGTGTCAAAGGCCTTCATTTCGCCGGTAAACAGATGCTGGCACCGGTCGGGGTTGTAGAAATCCTCCACCCCCACATAGAGCATTACATCCACCGTCTCGCCCGCCGCGGAAGGGGAGAAGCACAGCAGCGAGCGGACGATCTGCCTGATGCGCCCGTCATAGTAGTACATATAGGCCCGGGGCTGGTTAAAGTAGAAATTCTTGGGCAGGACCGGCTCGGTGTTGTGCGGCATCGGCGGCTGATAGTCCAAAAAGCACTTCAGGTCAATGTCCAGCTTCTGAGAAATATCATATAGCGTATCAATATCAATGGTAATAGTCCCGTTTTCATATTTGGAGACCGTCGCCTTGCTTTTATTGATCATGGCCGAGAACTGCTCAATGGTATAGCTGCGGCTTTTTCTGTATTTTTTTATGCGCTGACCTACATGGTAACAAAATGCACTCATACGCCCACCTCCCATTTGCCTTAATTATAACAATCTTTTTCCGGGAAGTCAACAAAAAGTTTCACAATGAGAAACTGGGTTTAAAAAGACTTTCTGTAAAATAAACGGAAAATAAAGTTGCACAAAAATTTTTTCTCTTTTTAAGTAAAAGGATGAAATCACGCAGAAAGACGCTTTAAAGCGGCAGAATCCGTTGACTGCCGCTCTTTTTTTCGTTATAATACCTATATCGGGTGGAAGTGTTTTTTCCGCCGGAAAACAGTAAAGGAAGTGAGTCAAGTGGCAAAGAAAGGAAGACTGGTTTTCAGAGCAGACCGCTGCAAGGGCTGTGAGCTGTGTGTGAATGCATGTCCTATGAAGATCCTGAAGCTTGATGATGAGGCTGTGAATAGAAAGGGCTATCATCCCATCAGCGTAACGGATCCTGACAAGTGCATTGCCTGTGCCAGCTGTGCAATGATGTGCCCGGACGGCATCATCAATGTCTATGTTGAGGAATAAGTAGGAGGGTAACAGAGAAATGGCAGAAAAGAAATTAATGAAGGGTAACGAAGCCTTCGCTGCCGCCGCTATCAACGCCGGCTGCAGATACTATTTCGGTTACCCCATCACCCCGCAGAGCGAGGTTCCCGAGTATATGTCCAGAGAGCTGAAGAAGGCCGGCGGTGCATTCATCCAGGCTGAGTCCGAGCTGGGTGCCATTAACATGGCATACGGTGCATCCGCTGCCGGCGGCCGCGTGCTCATCACTTCTTCTTCTCCCGGTATCGCCCTGATGCAGGAGTCCATCGGCCTGCTGTGCTCCGTGCAGCTGCCCGTGGTCATCATCAACGTCATGCGCGGCGGCCCCGGCATCGGCTCTATCCAGCCCGGCCAGGCCGACTATAACCAGGTCACCCGCGGCGGTTCCAACGGCGACTATCACACCATCGTCCTGGCTCCCAACTCCATCCAGGAAGCCATCGACATGATCGGCAAGGCCTTCGATCTGGCGGATGAGTACAGAAACCCCGTCATCATCGCGGCCGACGGTATGCTGGGCCAGATGATGGAACCCGTGGTAATGCCCGAGCCCAAGGCTGCTCTCACCGAGGAGGAAATCCCCGTTGTCAAGCCCTACGCTCTGACCGGTCATAAGAATAAGCGTGATCGTCACGCCATCAACTCCGTGTGGCTCAAGCAGGAGCTGCTGGAGAACTACATCAATGAATATTGGCCCAAGTACGAAAAGGCCGAGCGCGAGCTGCAGGATTGGGAATCCCGCAATCTGGAAGGCGCCGAGGTCGTATTTGTGGCTTATGGTTCCACCTCTCGTATCGCCATGGAGGCTATGGAGATGCTGGCAGACGAGGGTATCAAGGTCGGTCTGATCCGTCCCAAGACCCTGTGGCCCTTCCCCGTGAATGCCTTTAAGGAGATCGACTTCAACACCACCAAGCACATCATCTCTGTGGAACTGTCCCAGGGTCAGATGATCTACGATGTGAAGCTGGCTGTGGAGTGCAAGCTGCCCGTCAGCCTCATCAATCGCGTCGGTGGTATGCTGCTGGATCCCCAGGAGATCGTTGATCGGACCAAGAAGATTATGGAGGTGAAGTAAGTTGAAGCCCGTATTTGAATATACAAAAGGTATGCGTGAGACCGAGCTGCATTACTGCCCCGGCTGCACGCACGGTATTGCGCATCGTCTGATTATGGAAGTGCTGGAAGAGCGCGGCGACCTGGGTAACTGCATTGCTGTTTCTCCCGTTGGCTGCTCCATCGTGGCTCACCAGTACATGAACGTTGATATGATGGAGTCTCCCCATGGTCGTGCTCCCGCTGTTGCCTCCGGCATCAAGCGCGTGCATCCCGATTCCCCGGTGTTTACCTACCAGGGCGACGGCGACCTGGCCTCCATCGGTACCAATGAGATCATTCACGCCGCCGAGCGCGGTGAGAAGTTCTGCACCTTCTTCATCAACAACGCCATTTACGGTATGACCGGCGGCCAGATGGCCCCCACCACCCTGATCGGTCAGAAGACCACCACCTGCGTGGATGGCCGTACCATCGAGCAGGCTGGTATGCCCATGCGTATGTGCGAGCTGATTTCCTGCCAGGACCGCGCCGTGTATGTGGAGCGTGTTTCTCTGGATTCTCCCGCCAATGTGCGCAAGGCCAAGTCCGCCATCCGCCGCGCATTCAAGGTCCAGGATCTGAAGCTGGGCTTTGCGTTCGTGGAGTTCCTGTCCATCTGCCCCACCAACTGGGGCCTGACCGCTCCTAAGGCTATGGAGTGGCTGCGGGAGAACATGATGCCTTACTATCCTGTGAAGCAGTTCAAGTGCCCCGAGGAAGTCAAGGAGGTAAAGTAAATGGCTACTAAAAAAGTATTTGTGGCCGGCTTCGGCGGCCAGGGCGTGCTGCTGATCGGCCAGATGCTGGCCTACGCCGCCATGTATGAAGGCAAAGAGGCCACCTGGATGCCCTCCTACGGCCCCGAGATGCGCGGCGGTACCGCCAACTGCACCGTCTGCATTTCCGATAAGCCCATCGCTTCTCCTCTGGTCACCACCTGCGATGTGCTGGTTGCCATGAACGGTCCTTCTCTGGATAAGTTCGAGGATATGTTGGTTCCCGGCGGTCACCTGTTCGTGAACGCTTCCGTCATCCATTATAAGGCCCGCCGCACCGATGTGAACGTCCACTATGTGGACTGCACCCACATCGCCGAGCACGAAGTGGGCAACGGCAAGACCGCCAACATGGTCATGCTGGGTGCTATCATCCGTGCTTCCGGCGTGGTGAGCCTGGACATCATGGATAAGGTCCTGGCCAAGACCATGACCGGCAAGAAGGAAAAGCTGATCCCCGCCAACAAGACCGCTCTGTCCGCCTGGAAAGAGTAAGAAGGAAGAATCATCTTGAAACGAATTACGCTTATAGTGGGTCATTACGGAAGCGGCAAGACCGAGTTTTCCGTGAACCATGTCATCAACCTGAAAAAGCAGTATGATAAGGTAGCCATCCTGGATATGGATATTGCCAACCCCTACTTCCGCAGCAGGGAGCGGCAGGAGTTTTTGGAGGATATGGGCATTGCCATCCACTTCAACTCCTTCGGCTATGACATCACCGAGGACCTGCCGGCCATTTCCGCCTGCATGAAGGCGCCGCTGGAAAACAAGGACTATATGGTGGTGGCCGATGTGGGCGGCGATAACGCCGGCGCACGGGTGCTGAACCAGTTCAAGAAGTACTTTGTGGACGAGTCTGACTGTGAGATGCTCATCGTGGTAAACGCCAACCGGCCGGAAACGGCTGACCTGGAGGGCGCTCTGTATCACATCCGTACCATTGAGGCGGAGACCGGGCTGAAGGTCAAGGGCCTTATCAACAATACGCACTTGCTGCGCGAAACGAAGGTGGCGGATATTTTGGAGGGCTATCGGCTCTGCCAGGACATCTCCCGGGAGACGGGTATTCCCATCACCTACACCACCTGCGTGGAAAAGCTGGTGCCGGAGCTGGAAAAGGCCAAGGCCGAACAAGGCCTGGACGACATGGTGATCTACCCCATCAAGCTCTATATGCGGCCTACCTGGCTGGATAGAAAGTAAAAAACGGATTCGTGGGAGCCTCTGCCAAACGGCAGAGGCTCTTTTTTCGTTGACAAAGGCCGGATTTGAGTCTATCATAGACCCAACAAAGGATAGGGGGGAACCGCCATGAGTCAAGCAGTGCAGGCCGCTCTGCCGTGGATCGTATGTGCCATTGCAGCGGCGATACTGATCCCCGGGATCATAGATTTTCTCCGCAAAAAGAAACCGGATGCCGATGCCTCCGAAAAAGAAAAAGCCGAGCAAAACAGCTGGATGATGGAAGGGATCGGCGTCGGGATGCTGGCCGGATATTGGCTGGGGAAAGCCCTGGGCAATGCCGTGCTCGGCCTGGCCCTGGGCGTGCTTCTGGGGATGTTTTTGGGCAGCAAGATCAAAAAATTTAAGTAATGTTGCCATACAGCTCCTACATTTTTTAAAAAACTACATATTCAAGCAAATGTAAAGCTATATTGCTTAACAGAAGCTCCTGCCTAAAATTGGCAGGAGCTTCTGTTTTTTTTACGCATCAAAGGCCGGATTGGTAAAATACACGTTTTTCTGATCCATTTTCTCCTTGGCCAGCCGCAGCCCCTCGCCAAAGCGCTGGAAATGGACAATCTCCCGGGCCCGCAGGAATTTAATGACGTCATTCACATCCGGGTCGTCAGAGAGACGCAGAATATTGTCGTAGGTAACGCGGGCCTTTTGCTCGGCCGCCAGATCCTCCGTCAGGTCCGCGATCACATCGCCTTTCACCGCCATAGACGCGGCGCTCCACGGAAAGCCAGAAGCCGCCGTAGGATATACGCCGGTGGTGTGGTCTACAAAGTAGGCGTCGAACCCCGCCGTTTTGATGTCCTTTTCCGACAGATTTCGGGTAAGCTGATGCACAATGGCCCCGATCATCTCCAGATGCCCTAGTTCCTCGGTGCCGATATCCGTCAGCAGGCCCTTGAGCTCCGCGTAGGGCATGGCGTACCGCTGGCTCAAATACCGCAGCGATGCACCTAATTCGCCGTCCGGGCCACCGTACTGACTGATAATGACCGCCGCCAGCTTAGGATTGGGGTTTGCGATGCGCACGGGATACTGCAGCTTTTTTTCATACACAAACATCAGCTATTTCCTCCTTCGTCCCAGGGCCACGGGTCGTTGAGCCAGCGGTAGCTCCCGGGCGTTATATCGGTTTGCAGCACCGGCCCATAGGTCTCCTGGTAGCGCTTGCGTCCCTCCTGGGCCAGGGCAATATAGCTCCAATACAGCTCCAGCGCTTCCTTGTCGTCGGCATGGGTGGTCAGGTATAACCCCAGCTCATCCACGGCAAAATCCAGGGCCATCAGCTCGGAAAGCGCACTGTTCACGGCCGGAAACCGGCTTTTCAGCTCCCGCTGAAAGGGCAGATCCAGGCCGGGAAACAGCGTTCCTTGCTGCAGGGCCTCGCGCCGGTCATACTGCTTGGGGTTCTTGCCCTGCATGGGGATATAGGGAAAAGCCAGCGATGCGCAGGCACCGGGCAGCGAGCCCTGCTGCATGGCGCAGTTGGCAGTTTCCATCCCTGCAACTGATTTTTCCGAATACAAATACTACTCCTCCTCATAGGGTTCTGTTCCGCTTGGGAACAACCCATTTTATGCTGCGGCGAAAGAATAGGGGACAGGGGATTCCAAAACACCGCCAAATATGATAGAATAGCTTTGGATTCTGGCGCATATATTGACCCGAAAGGGGTGCTGCGCTGTGATCGTGTTGATGAAAAAAAGAACGGCCGCCGTGATCTGCGGTGCAATGGTTTTGGCGGCTGCCGCCGTGTGTGTTTTTGCCGTGCACCGGGACAAGCCGGTGATCTCTCCGGAACCGGTCACCGCGCAGACGGTCCTGGTGATAGACGCCGGCCACGGCGGGGAGGATGGTGGGGCCGTGTCCGCCTCCGGTGTGCCGGAGAGCCACATCAATTTGGCCATCGCGCAAAAAACGCAGCTATTGCTTGCCTTCCTTGGCCAGGAGACCATCATGACCCGGGAAGGGGAGGAGGCCATATACTCTCCGGATGCGCAGACCCTGCGGGAGAAGAAGGTATCCGACCTGTCCAACCGAGTCAAGCTGGTGAATGAAACCGCCGGGAGCATACTCCTCAGCATCCATCAAAACAGCCTGCCCGGCAGCAAGGTGCGCGGCGCACAGGTCTTTTACAATACCGTGGAGCCGGCGCAGCAGATGGCCGTCTCCGTGCAGCAGGCACTAAACAGCGCCGTCAACCAGGGCAAAGAGAAAAATGCCAAGCAGATGGACGATTCCATATATCTCATGAAGAATATCCGCAGCCCCGGGATCCTGGTGGAGTGCGGATTTCTGTCCAACCCGGCAGAAGCGGAGCTTCTGCAAACGGACGATCACCAGCGGCGCCTTTCTGCCGCTATCGTGTCCGGATATTTACAGAGCAGAACGGAGAAGCAACAATGAAGGCGAAAACCATATTCTACTGCACAGAGTGCGGCAATGAGACACCCAAGTGGGCCGGGCGCTGCAGTGCCTGCGGCGCCTGGAACTCCATTGTAGAGCAGCCGGAGGAAAAGCGCCCCTCCGGAAAGGCGAAAAGTCTTTTAAATAGGCTGCCTGTAAAGGCAGAGAGCATTACAGATTTGCGCGAGGACGAGGAGATAAGATTTTCTACCGGAATGGGCGAACTGGACCGCGTTTTAGGCGGCGGCGCCGTGAAAGGCTCCCTGGTCCTGGTAGGCGGTGCCCCCGGTATCGGCAAATCCACCCTGATGCTGCAGATCTGCAAGAAGCTGGGGGAGCAGTTTCGCGTGCTGTACATATCCGGGGAGGAATCCGTCCACCAGCTGAAGCTGCGCGCCAAACGGCTGCAGGCAGAGAGCAGCAGCCTTTACGTCCTGTCCGAGACGAATCTGGGGGACGTGCTGGAGTGCGTGCAGCAGGAGCAGCCGGATGTTCTCATTGTGGACTCCATCCAGACCCTGTATAACGACGAGCTGAACTCCCCGGCAGGCAGCGTGGGCCAGGTGAAGGACTGCACTATGAAGCTGATGCAGCTGGCCAAAGAGGGAAACGTGACCGTTTTCGTCATAAGCCATGTGAATAAGGATGGTTTCATCGCCGGGCCAAAAGTTTTGGAGCATATGGTGGACTGCGTTCTCTACTTTGAGGGGGAGCAGCACATGGCCTATCGGATCCTCCGGGCCGCCAAAAACCGTTTCGGCGCCACCAATGAGATTGGCGTGTTCGAGATGCTGGACAGCGGCCTGCGGGAGGTAGAGAACCCTTCGGAAATGCTCCTCTCCGGCCGTCCCGAGGACGCCCCCGGCTCCTGCGTCACCTGCGTCATGGAGGGTGCGCGACCTGTTTTGGCCGAAGTGCAGGCCCTGGTGGCCCCGTCCAACGCCAACTATCCCCGCCGCACCTGCAACGGCCTGGATTCCAACCGGGCCGCCATGCTCCTGGCGGTGCTGGAAAAGCGCGGCGGGCTGAAGGTCTCCCAGTGCGATGCCTACTTCAACATCATCGGCGGCCTGACATTGGACGAGCCCGCCTCCGACCTGGCCGTTCTCACCGCCGTTGCCTCCAGCTATTTAGATAAGCCCATTCCCACCAAACTGGCGGCTATGGGGGAGGTAGGCCTTTCCGGCGAGATACGCAGCATCAACCACATAGAGCAGCGCCTGGCCGAGGTGCAGCGCCTGGGCTTTACCCGCTGCATCGTCCCGGCGCAGCAGGCGGATAAGCTCCGCGCACCGGGTAAGCTCCAGCTGATCCCGGTAAAGAACGTCGGCCAGGCCCTCCGGCTGCTTGCCCACGACGAATTATAATAGCAAGGTGCACATGCTCTAAACAAAAACATGCTCCGTATGACGAGATCATACGGAGCATGTTTTCTTACTTTTTCTCTTTCAAATTCTGATCCAGGGGCTTCTTCCCGGCCACAGCCCGGTAGTGGTTGATCTTATCCACCCGGCGCTGATGCTTCATGGCCTTTGCCTTCTCCTTGGCCTTTTTTTCGCGCATCTGCTGGTCCTTTTTCTTCTTGTCCCAGTATTCGCTCTTTTCGTCTTTTTCAAGATCCTTGTACTTTTCCGGGTGGCGGGCCCAGTCGATCCGGTAATAGAGCAGGCCAAAGAACAGCAGCGCACCCACCCCGATGACAGCGTAAAAGAATATATTCCAAATCATAGCCCAACCTCCTAATGTATTATTTATAGTATACAGTATAGGCAGGCGGATTACAAGACCATTCTTTTGATCCGCCGAGGCGGAAGATTTTCTGTTGTTTTTACCGTAAATTGGGCGTATAATCTGATTATAATAATCCTGTACACAGGGAGGAAGAAAGTATGTTTACAACCTTTAAGGAAATCGAGTCCTATGTTCTGTCTCAGAATATGAAAAAACGCATCGCCCTGGCCAATGCGCATGACGAGCCGGCCCTGAGCGCCGTGGTCAACGCCAAGCGCAAGGGCGTGGTGGAAGGCACCCTCATCGGTAAAAAGGCCGAGATCATCCAGATGCTCCACGACATGGGCGAGAGTGAGGCAGATTACGAGATCATCGACTTTGACGGCGAGGAGCTGGAATCCGCCAAGATCGCCATCAAGCTGGTGAAGGAAGGGAAGGCCGACATCCCCATGAAGGGCATCCTGCAGACCTCCAACTTCGCCCGCGCCATCCTGAACCGTGAGACGGGCCTGATCCCCGCCAGCGGCCGCCGTCTGGTGAGCCAGTGCGGCATTTTCGAGTACGAGGGCCGCTTCGTCATGATCACCGACGCCGCCATCAACATCAATCCCGATGTGGAGACGCAGATCGGTATCGTGGAAAATGCCCTGCCCGTGGCCAAAGCCCTGGGCAATGACTGCCCCAAGGTAGCCGTCCTCTCCGCCGTGGAGAATGTCACTGAGAAGATGGCCAGTACCGTCACCGCCGCCGAGATCGCTAAACGCGGCGTCCCCGGCTGCATCATTTCCGGCCCTCTGGCCCTGGACGGCGCTATTTCCATGGAATCCGTGAAGCATAAGGCCATCCACGATCCCGTGGCCGGCCAGGCGGATATTCTGCTGGTCCCCTTCATCGAGATCGGCAATGTCCTCTACAAGGCCTGCACCTACATAGCCGGCAAGACCATGGCCAGCACCATCTGCGGCGCCTCCTGCCCGGTGGTCATCACCAGCCGTGCCGATACGCCCGACAGCAAGTATTACTCCATCCTCATGGCTGTCCTGCGCTGCATCAAGGGTTGCTGAATCACAAGAAAAATACCGGGAGACGGAACCGTCTCCCGGTATTTTTATAGGGCTTACAGAATAGGGCAGGGAAGTGCACCCGTCATGAGATCTTGCACGCGGCTTTGGAAAGCCGAATGGATTCCCGGCAATAGACCGTTTGATTGACCGGCCAAATCGGACACACCACCAGCGAGGGTAAAAAGCCAATTTGGAATTTCGCGTCGAAGGCAGGCGACTTTTTCTCCGGACTCACTTTTCTGGCTGCGTCAATAGCCTTCTGCAAACTATGGAGCCATGTACGGACCGAAAAATTTCACTTCCGAACTTCTGTTTCTTGTTGCTTCATTGACAAAAATTGTCATTCCGTTCACTCCTTTCACTTGAAATACTTCGCCCGAAGCACTGGCCGCTCATGGCCGGTGCTTTTGGCTTTTTTTGATGTTGCAGATGGTAGAAGTCTTGCAATAGAGGTGCCTTATGAGCTGTCCCGATGCGGTAAGAAAAACCAGCGTGTGTGTACACAGCACACACGCTGGTTTCGATAAACGTTGGTATCGTTGAGTAACTATTCCGGTAGACGCTGCATCCACGTTGGCCACCGTAAAAAACAAACTAAACAAGAACTGTTATTTTGTTTAGTTGACGCAATAGACGCGTCCGGCATGCCATCAGACGGCCCAGGGAGGTGCAGCCGCTTCCAAATCTTCTCACACTGTCAATTAAACAAAATAAAAATTTTGTTTAATTAAAGGGAGGAGAGCAGCACATTTGGCTGGAAAAATGGAATATACCATGTTATACTATTGAATAGTACATAAATAGCACAGTGCTTCATTTGATATGACTTGATATAAATCACCCGGAGGTTTACCTATATGGCTATGGATTACCGCGCGGATTCACCCAGGATCCTGCTGGAATTTTTATCTTACCACGAGACGGTCAAAGCGCACTCGCAAAAAACTGTGGACGAATATTATCTGGATCTTCGCAACTTCCTGCGGTACATCAAGCAGCTCCGCGAGCCGGAGCTTGCGGGCTGCGAATTGGATCAGATCGACATTCGTGATATAGGCATCGAATTTATCAGCTCCATCACGTTGACGGATGTTTACAGCTACCTGGCGTACCTCAGCCGGGAGCGGCCCCGGCAGCCCAACAGTGAGAATTCTGCCAAAGGTCTTTCGGCGGCATCCCGGGCTCGGAAAGTTGCTACACTTCGTTCATTTTTTAACTATCTATGCAATAAGGTTCATTTACTGCCGGAAAACCCGATCCGGGACATTGATTCACCGAAAATTAAAAAATCACTTCCCCACTATCTGACCCTGGACGAAAGCATACAGCTTTTAGAGAACGTGGGCGGACCGAACCGGGAGCGAGATCTTTGCATTCTTACTCTTTTTCTGAACTGCGGGCTGCGGATCTCCGAGCTCATTGGCCTGAATCGATCCGATATTCAGGATGACGCCCTCCGGGTGCTGGGCAAAGGAAACAAAGTGCGCATTGTCTACCTGAACGAGGCCTGCAAGGATGCGCTGGGCGCATATCTGAAGGTGCGGCCTGTGGTGGGCGGAAAAGATCAGGACGCCCTGTTTGTTTCCCGCAATCACCAGAGAATCAGCCGGGCCACTGTACACAACCTGGTAAAAAAACACCTGGCAGATGCCGGACTGGACAGCCAGATGTATTCCGCGCACAAGCTGCGCCACACCGCCGCGACCCTCATGCTGCAAAACGGCGTGGATGTAAAAGCCGTGCAGGAAGTTCTGGGGCACGAACACCTGAATACCACGGAGATTTATACGCACATTGACAATGAATCTCTCCGGATCGCTGCAAAGGCAAATCCCTTGTCACATGTTAAAATCAAAGGAAAAATCGAGGAATAGGTCTTCTTTTACCCCTCTTCCCTGCCGACAGAAATATTATTGTGGGCGCTCGCGGCAAATCTTGACTTTATTCTGCAAATGATGTATCATATCTTTGTATGCATTATATTGAATTGGAGGTTTCTCATGAATACGGCTGAACTTTCCAAAATCTGCAGGCAGGTGCGCCGCGACATCATCACCATGACGGCCAATGCCGGCAGTGGGCATCCCGGCGGTTCCCTGTCTGCCGTGGAGCTTATGACCAGCGTTTTTTATAACCACATGCGGCTGGATCCCAAGAATCCCAAGTGGGACGGACGGGACCGCTTTGTGCTCAGCAAGGGCCACAGTGCCCCCTGCTACTACGCGGTTTTGGCCAGCCTGGGCTTTATTGACCGCAGCGAATACGCCAACTTCCGCCAGCTCCACAGCATCCTTCAGGGTCATCCGGACTGCAAGAAGGTTCCCGGCGTGGATGCCTCCACCGGCTCCCTGGGCCAGGGCTGCTCCATTGCTGTGGGCATGGCTTTGGGCGCCAAGAAACTGGGAAAGGATACCCAGGTCTTTACCCTGCTGGGTGACGGCGAGTGCCAGGAAGGGCAGATCTGGGAGGCATTTATGTCCGCCGCTCACTACAAGCTGGACAATCTGACGGTCATCATCGACAACAACGGCCTGCAGATCGACGGCACCAATGATGAAGTCATGTCCCTGGGCGACCTGCCCGCCAAGATAAAGGCTTTCGGCTTTGATCTGTACGAGATCAACGGCCATGATCTGGACGCCATTGAGGCGGCTCTGGCTGCCCCCCATACGCCCGGCGTACCCAAGTGCATCCTGGGCCACACGGTCAAGGGCAAGGGCGTTTCCTTTATGGAGAATCAGGTGGGCTGGCACGGCAAGGCGCCCAACGCCGAACAGCGCGAGCAGGCATTGAAGGAACTGGAGGGCTGAAACCATGAGTGAAAAAATCGCAACCCGTGAAGCTTACGGCAAGGCTCTCGTAGAGCTGGGCGCCGCCAATGACAAGATCGTCGTCCTGGACGCCGACCTGGCCAGCGCTACCATGACCAAACATTTCAAGGCCGCTTATCCTGACCGCTTCTTTGACTGCGGCATTGCCGAGTGCAACATGATGGACATCGGCGCGGGCCTTTCCACCATGGGGCTGATCCCCTTCTGCTCCACCTTTGCCATGTTCGGTGCAGGCCGGGCCTATGAGCAGATCCGCAACTCCATCGCCTACCCCAAGTTCAACGTGAAGATCTGCTGCTCCCACGCCGGCGTTTCCGTGGGCGAGGACGGCGGCAGCCACCAGTGTCTGGAGGACATCGGCCTCATGCGGCTGATCCCCGGGATGACGGTCATCGTACCCGCCGATGCCAAGGAGGCCCGCAAGGCCACCTTCGCCCTGGCGGAGTTCCAGGGGCCTGCCTATATGCGCACCGCCCGCCTGGCCACCCCTGTGTTCGAGGAGGACTATCCCTTTGAGATCGGCAAGGCCAACGTGCTCCGCGAGGGGAAGGACGTGGCTATTTTCGCCTGCGGCCTGATGGTAGCCGAGGCTCTGGAAGCCGCCAGGCTGCTGGCTGATGAAGGCGTGGATGCGGCCGTTATCAACGTGCACACCATCAAGCCCATCGACGCCGCCTGCGTCACGGAATACGCACAGAAGTGCGGCAAGGTGGTCACTGTGGAGGAGCACAGCGTTATCGGCGGTCTGGGCGACGCCGTGGCCGAGGTCCTCATGGGCAAGGTCAACTGCAAGTTCAAGAAGATCGGCGTGAACGATCAGTTCGGTCAGTCCGGCAAAGCGGCCGATGTGCTGCGGGAATACGGGCTCACCGGTGACCAGATCGCAGTCTCTATCAAGGAAGTTCTCTGAAGTACAACTTAAAAAACTCCCGGCGGATTTTATCCGTCGGGAGTTTTTATGTTATGCGCGGGGGTGCGCCTTTTGATAGACATCCTTCAGCTGCTTTTTTACGATATGCGTATAGATCTGGGTGGAGGAAATATCCGCATGGCCCAGCATCTCCTGAATGGAATGGAGGTCCGCGCCGTTTTCCAGCAGGTGCGCCGCAAAGGAGTGGCGCAGCATATGGGGCGTGATGTCTTTCTTGATGTCTGCTTTTTCCTGGTAATACTTGATGATCTTCCAGAAGCCCTGGCGGGTCATTCGCTCGCCGTTCATATTGACGAACAGGGCCTTTTCTTCGTCATTGGTGACGATGCGCTCCCGGATGTGCAGCACATAGTCCTGCAGCGCCTTCACCGCGCCGGGGTACAGAGGAATGCTCCGCTCCTTCCCCTTGCTGCGGCACACAATGAGGCCCGCAGGCAGGTTCAGATCATCCACGTCCAGGTCGATCAGCTCCGAGACACGGATGCCGGTGGCATACAGCAGCTCCAGCATGGCATGATCCCGAAAACCTTTTTCATCCACGCACTTCGGCTGCTCCAAAAACAGCTCCACTTCCTTATTGGTCAGGATCTCCGGATATTTTCGCTGCACCTTCTTCGCTTTCAGGGCAGCGGTGGGATTGGTTTTTATGTAACCCTTGGCAAACATGTAGGCATAAAAAGATTTGGAAGAGGCCAAAAAACGGCTCATGGTGGCCGGGGACTTGCCCAACTGCTCCAGCCGCTTCACATACTCCTGCAAAAGAATGTTTTTGGCCCGCTTCAGGTCAGTCTTTTTCTGCTTGAGCCACTGGTCATACTGGCTCAGATCCCGCATATAGGAGCTGACAGTGTTTGCGGACATGCGCTTTTCAGTTGTGAGATAGCTGCGATAGAGCGCTAAATAATCCGTCACACTCTCACCTCCCTTTCATGAAATATGCAGCAGCGCAAAAGCTGCCAACTTGGGTACAAATGTTAGCTCGACCATGACGCCCAGCGCCAAGATCGCAGGATAAACGAATAAAAAACGGAGACGCTTACTCTCGCTTTTTCTGCCGGACCGCGTCATTCGTCGCCCGGAGCCCTCCTCGGTGGAAGGACGGCCCAGCAAAGCCAGAGAAAGTGAGATTGGCAAGACGAACAGAAGCCGGACACCGAAAACACACAGAGAAACAAGCACCCCTGTCCGCCCCAGCGCCAGCGTCAAGCTGGACACAGCAAAGGACAGAAGAAAGCCCTCCAGCAAAAACACGCCGCAATGCCAATAAAACGCGCGGCGAAATGACCGGCAAAGGAACACCACGCAGGGCACCCGGTAATAGGCGGCGGCAACGCTCAAAGCTGAAGCGGCCGTGATGACACCGCCGGAGGACAGGACCTCCGCATACCGGGTCAGATAGGTCCGGATCTCTGCGTCGATGCCCATGGCACGGCAGGAAAAATATCCGGCGATGCCCCCCAACAAAAAGGAAGCACTAAAAAAGAAGACCGCCGGATCGATCCGAGGCCTGACTCTCGCAGCCCTGGGCAAACGACTTTTTCTCATGTGATACTCACCTCGTGATATTCTATGAGACGAGCATCCCCTTTAGAAGAAAACATCTATACTATAAGCCTTTTTTCACAAAAGGGCAAGAGAAATGCGGCAGATTCCGCATTTTCTCTATTTATGCCAAAATATTATGTAAACTGCGTTATGTTAACCGCGTCAACAAGGGCGTGTGTCGGTCAATTCACCCTGTTTTTTATCCAAATGTTGTTCCTCCCGGTATGTCTCACACAACATCTTGCGTCCCGTAAGAAGGTAATCGAATTCTGTCGGCAGGGAAAAATAATCCGGCTGTTTTGCATTTTTGGTAAAATTGACTATTAGTGTCCTTTGCGCCCCCTCCCCTTCCGAGGGCCAGGCCTCCTTTTCGCGCGCTTTCTCTTACCGCCCGGCGTCAATGCCGCCAAAGCCGCGCCGCCCCAAATGGCACCTGTAATGTACCATCCGTTTGACCGGAAGTCCGGCACCGCACTGACAGCCAGCGCCGCGGCCCATACAACAAAATACAGAAGCACCGCCTGCAGCGCTGCATGAGGAAGCCTGCCCTGCGCATCCCGCAGAGCGACTTTGCAGCCAATGAATGACGCCGGCAGCCAAGCGAACGCCATCCACTTCCCTGCCGTCTCCACCGCCAGCAGCTCCCGGTCCATCAGTATCGCGCCCAGCGCCGCCCCGGCTGCGCAGAGGAGCAGACTTATCAGCAGGCCCAGGCCCACACTCCTGTTGATCCAATCCCGAATACGCATAAAAAACCTCCCCCAACTCATGCTGTTTCAGCATATTGGGAGAGGTTCTGATTTATGAAAGGATTATTCCTCAGTCTTGTTCTCCTCGGTGGGAGCGGATTCCTCGGCAGCGGGAACTTCCTCAACAGCGGGAACTTCCTCAACAGCGGGAGCCTTTTCCACAGCGGGAGCCTCGTTCTTGGCCTCAGCGGCGGCCTTCTTGCCGCGGCGGGGAGCAGCAGCAGCGGCAGCCTGCTCTTCCAGGGTACCCACGGAACCGATGGCGGACTTCACAAACTCAACGCGGACGCGATCCTCGCTGGTCTCAATGACCACAGTGCGGTCAGTGATGCCGACCACGCGGCCGTACACGCCGCCGATGGTGGTGATCCAATCACCCTTCTTCAGGGAGCTGCGCATTTCCTCAGCCTGCTTTTTGCGCTTGTTCTCGGGGCGAATCAGCAGGAAATAGAAAATAGCCAGCATGATGACGATCATCAAAATGGAAGTCATTCCACTGCCGCCGGAGGCGGAGCCGGAAGTAGACGCGTATGCGATTTCAAACATGGGGCATAATCTCCTTTTTTACAATATGACTGTATTATACAGAATCATTCGGAATATTGCAAGAGTTTTTCAGGTTGTTCACGGATTCTTTTCATATCTTTTGTGAGAGCTTTTCACTGAACTCCGCCCGGAATGCGGCAAACCGTCCCTCATCCAGTGCATCCCGGATCTTTTGGGCCAGCTTGTTGTAAAAATACAGGTTGTGCATCACCGCAAGGCGCATGGCCAGGATCTCCTCCGCAGCGAACAGGTGCCGGATATAGGCACGGCTGAAATTGCGGCAGACAGGACAGTCGCACTCAGGGTCCAGGGGGCCGTCATCCAGCTTGTATTTGGCGTTCTTGATATTCATGGTCCCCTGCCAGGTGAAGAGCTTGCCGTGGCGGGCATTGCGGGCAGGCATCACACAGTCGAAGAAATCCACGCCCCGGGCCACGCCCTCGATAATATTGCTGGGCGTACCCACGCCCATGAGGTAACGGGGCCTGTCGGCCGGCATGTACGGCTCCACCGCCTCGATGATCTCATACATAGTCTCCGTAGGCTCCCCTACTGCCAGGCCGCCAATGGCGTAGCCGTCACAGTCCAGCTTGGCGATCTGCTGCATGTGCCAGATGCGCAGGTCCGGGAAGGTGGCTCCCTGGTTGATGCCGAAAAGCATCTGCCCGGGATTCACCGTATCCGGCAGAGTATTCAGCCGGTCATGCTCCTTCTTGCACCGCTCCAGCCAGCGCAGTGTGCGCTCACAGCTGGCCTTGGCATACTCATAGGCCGCAGGGTTTTCCACGCACTCGTCAAAGGCCATGGCAATGTCCGAACCGAGATTGGATTGGATCTGCATGCTCTCCTCGGGGCCCATAAAAATCCGGTGGCCGTCCAGGTGAGAGGCGAAGGTCACACCCTCCTCCTTGATCTTGCGCAGGCTGGCCAGGGAAAACACCTGAAATCCGCCGGAATCCGTCAGGATCGGCCCATCCCAGTTCATAAACTTATGCAGGCCGCCCATCTGCTTCACCACATCGTCGCCGGGGCGCAGGTGCAGGTGATAGGTGTTGGACAGCTCGATCTGGCAGCCGATGTCCTTGAGATCAAAGGCACTGAGCCCGCCCTTGATGGCCGCCTGGGTGCCCACATTCATAAACACCGGCGTCTGCACCACGCCGCCGTGGGCGCAGCGAAACTCGCCCCGCCGGGCGCTGCCCTCTTTTTTAATGACCTTAAACATGGATAAACTCCTTAAAGTATAAATTGAAATCACATAGGTGACGCAAACCACAAGCAGCCTAAAACAATGACCCCGATCATCATGACCGCTGTAATTGCTATAAACGGCGCCCATTTTTTGCTGCTTTTGGCTCTCCTGTACGCAAATACATCCAAAGCCAGCAATGCCAAATAAATTATGGCCAAGTATCCGGTAAAGCCCATATAATATATAATACCTCGCTGAAAACGGTCCTTAATGGATGAACATGGCATCGCCAAAGGAGAAGAAGCGATACTTCTCCCGCACGGCCTCCTCATAGGCCCGCAGCACATGTTCCCGCCCCGCCAGGGCCGAGACCAGCATGATAAGGGTGGATTCCGGCAGATGGAAGTTGGTGATGAGCGCATCCAGAACCTTAAACTTATAACCGGGGTAGATGAATATATCGGTCCAGCCGGCGGAGGCTTTCATGGTTCCGTCCTCTGCCGCCCAGGATTCCACCGTGCGGCAGGATGTGGTTCCCACACATATGACCCGACCGCCGTTTTTCTTTGTCTCATTAATAAGGTCCGCCGTCTCCTGGGGAATCACGCAGTATTCGCTGTGCATCAAGTGGTCTGTAATGTCATCTTCCTTTACAGGGCGGAAGGTGCCCAGCCCCACATGGAGCGTCACATAGCCGACATTCACCCCCATGTCCTGCACCTTCTGCAGCAGCTCCTTTGTGAAATGAAGGCCGGCCGTAGGGGCGGCGGCAGAGCCCACCACCTTGGAATATACGGTCTGATACCGCTCCCGGTCCTGCAGCTCCTCCTTGATATACGGCGGCAGGGGCATCTTGCCCAGCCGGTCCAGCACCTCCAGGAAAATGCCCTCATAGTCAAACCGCACCAGACGGTTACCCCCCTCCAGCACCTGAGTCACCTCCGCCGTCAGCTCGCCATTTCCGAAGCTGAGCTTAGCGCCCTGGCGCAGGTGCTTTCCGGGGCGCACCAGGCACTCCCAGGTCTTCTCTCCCCGGTCAATGAGCAGCAGCACCTCACAGGCACCGCCGCCGGGCAAACGCTGCCCCAAAAGGCGGGCCGGCAGCACCCGAGAATCGTTCAAAATCAGGCAGTCGCCCGGGTGCAGATACTCCGGCAGGTCAAAAAAATGCCGGTGCTCCCAGGCGCCGCTGTTCTTATCCAGCACCAGGAGCCGGGAAGCGTCCCGCTTTTCGATAGGGGTTTGGGCGATCAGCTCCTGGGGCAGGTCAAAATTAAAATCACTTGTTTTCATACAGATTCAGTCCCGTTCGTATAAATGTCGATTCATGCCGATATATTATACTATAGGATCCGGTTTATTTCAAGCAAAAAGGCTCTCTGCCGCGGAAGAGAGCCTCAGCGGGGCGAAAAAGGCTTTTTCGCCCCGCTGCCTAAGTTTTTGAAACTTTGAAAAAGTTCCAAAAACTATTGTTTTGAATGGCGAGGGACCCCCTTCTTGGGTTTCCCTCACACACCAGCGCGGCAAAAATGCTTTTTGCCACGCCACTTGCGTTTTTGAAACTTTGAAAAAGTTCCAAAAACGATTGATGTGAATGGTAAGGGACACCCCCTCTTGGGTTTCCCTCACACACCCTTCCTTACCTTTATCGCCGATCTTGCCACGTTATCGACAGACTCAGGCTCTCTGCCGCGGCAGAGAGCCTGAGTCTTTCCTTTACTTCATAAATGCCCTGTGGAAGATCTTCTTGCCTTTCTTAATGATGACGCCCTCACCGGTCAGGCTGTCTGCGTCAAAGGCGGCGTCAATGGACTCCACCTTTGCATCGTTCACGCTGACGCCGCCCTGCTGCACCAGCCGCCGGGCCTCACTGTTGGATGCGCACAGACCGCACTCCACCAGCAGCGCCATGACACCGATCTTACCGTCTGTCAGCTTGTCAGCCGCGATCTCCGTGGCGGGCATATGGGTGGTATCCCCCTTGCCGGAGAACAGCGCACGGGATGCCTCCCGGGCCTTATTGGCTTCCTCCTCGCTATGGACCAGCTTCGTCAGCTCATAGGCCAGGATGTCCTTGGCCTCGTTGAGTTTGGCATCCTTCCAGTCGGCCATGGCGTCGATCTCCTCCAGCGGCAGGAAGGTCAGCATCCGCAGGCACTTGATAACATCCGCGTCATCCACATTACGCCAGTACTGATAGAACTCGAAGGGGCTGGTCTTATTGGGATCCAGCCACACGGCGCCGGAGGCGGTCTTGCCCATCTTCTTGCCCTCGGAGTTCAGCAGCAGGGTGATGGTCATGGCGTGGGCGTCCTTGCCCAGCTTGCGGCGGATCAGCTCCGTGCCGCCGAGCATGTTGCTCCACTGATCGTTGCCGCCGAACTGCATATTGCAGCCGTAATGCTGGAACATGTAGTAGAAGTCATAGCTCTGCATGATCATGTAGTTGAACTCCAGGAAGCTCAGGCCCTTTTCCATGCGCTGCTTATAGCACTCGGCCCGCAGCATATTATTCACGGAGAAGCAGGCGCCAACCTCCCGCAGCAGCTCAATATAATTCAGCGGCATCAGCCACTCGGAGTTATAGAGCATCAGCGCTTTCCCGTCAGAGAAGTCAATGAATTTCTCCATCTGACGCTTGAAGCACTCGGCATTGTGCACGATGTCCTCGCGGGTGAGCATCTTGCGCATGTCCGTCCGGCCGGAGGGATCGCCGATCATGGTCGTGCCGTCGCCGATGAGGGCGATGGGCTTATTGCCGGCCATCTGCAGGCGCTTCATCAGGCACAGCGCCATGAAGTGGCCCACATGCAGGGAGTCCGCCGTGCAGTCAAAGCCGATGTAGAAGGTTGCCTTGCCGTTGTTGACCATCTCACGGATCTCATCCTCGTTGGTCACCTGTGCGATCAGCCCGCGGGCGATCAATTCTTCATAAATTCCCATTTTTTTCGTTCCTTTCTTTTGATGCAGATCAGACAGGAGAAAAAATCGCCCCCTGTCTCCTTGGACAGAGGGCGACATATGTCACGGTACCACCTCATATTCGCCGCAGCCTCGCGGTCTGCGGCCTCACGGAGTGCACTGCACTCCTGCGCTGTAACGGGCGCACCCGACGCATCCCTACTGAGGCACACGCCCGTTCGGAAGGCAGCTCCGGGATGTATTCACAGCCGCTCCCCTCTCCCCCTTGCACCCAACGGAGGCTCTCTTGGCAGGCAGAATCGGCGTTACTTTTTCCCATCATTGCTGTAAGAATATGAACTTATCAAATATTATAGAGAACGATTCGTTCTTTGTCAACAGCCTATGCCAATGTTTTTTTAAAAGCATCAGCCGCCGACAGGAGCTCTTCGGCGCTGTCCAGCATAGTCTGAGAGACCTGCCCGCCGCCGGTGAGCCGGGCCAGCTCCTCCCGGCGCTGCTGACGGGTCAGCTCCTGCACCCGGGTAAAGGTCCGGCCGCCGGAAACGCCTTTTTCAACGGAAAAATGCGTATCCGCCATGGCTGCCAGCTGCGGAAGGTGCGTTACGCACAGCACCTGCTTCTGGCGGGAGATCCTGGCCATCTTCTCCGCAACCTTTTGCGCCGCGCGGCCGGACACGCCGGTATCCACCTCGTCAAAGACCATGGTGCCGATCTTCTCCTGCTGGGAAAACACGTTCTTCATGGCCAGCATGATCCGGGCCAGCTCGCCGCCGGAGGCGATCTTCTGAATGGGACGAAGCTCCTCGCCCACGTTGGCGGACATCAAAAAACGGACCTCGTCCATGCCGCTGGCGTCCAGTTTCTTCTCCGCAAAGGACACCTCGAACCGGATGGAGCCCATGTTCAGCTCCCGCAGCTCCGTTAGGATCTGCTTTTCCAGCGACCGGGCAGCGGCCTTACGCTGCTGGGACAGCTCCCGGGCGGCGGCCAGTGCCTCCTGCAGCGCCTTTTCCCGGCGCTTTTGCAGCTGCGCCAGCGTGTCATCCGCAAAAGCGATCTGATCCAGCTCCTGCCTGCATTTGTCCAGATACGCCAGCATGTCCTCCACGGTGGCGCCGTATTTTTTCTTCAATCGGTAGAGCTGGTCACAGCGACCCTCCACCGCGTCCAGCTCGCCCGGGGCAAAGTCGAACTCGTCCTTTTTATCCTGCACCGTGTAGGCGATGTCATACACCTCGCTGTATACGGCGTCCAGCCGCTCGGTCAGCTGGGCAAAGTCATCGCTGAGTCCCCGCACAGAGGACAGCTGCTCCTGAGCCTGACGGAGCAGAGACAGGGCACCCTCCCGCTGGTCATCCCCATTAAGGCAGTAGTCCGCCCCCTGGATGGCGGAGATGAATTTTTCGCTGTTGCGCAGCAGGTTTCTCCGCTCCAGGAGCTCCTCCTCCTCGCCGCTTTGCAGGTTGGCCCGCTCCAGGTCCTGGATCTGAAACTGCAGGGTGTCGATCCGCCGGGCTTTTTCCGACTCGTCCATCTGCAGGGCGGAGATTTGGCTTTCGATCTTCTGCAGAGCGGAATATTTCTCCTGGTAAGCGGCCTGTAAAGGCATATACCTTCCGTACTGGTCCAGGTAAAGAATGTGCTGTGTCTCGTCCAAAAGCTGCTGGCCATCGTGCTGACCATGGATATTCAGCAGTCGGTTTCCCAGGGTACGCAGCTGCGTTACGGTCATGGGGCGGCCGTTCAGGCGGCAGACGTTTTTGCCGTCGGCGTATATCTCACGCTGCAGGAGCCATTCCTCCGCATCGGCAATGCCCAGATCCTGGCCAAGGCCCTGGGGGATCCCGGAAAAAACGGCGCTGACAAAGGCGTGGTCCGCCCCGGTCCGGATCAGCTCACGGGACGCACGCTGACCCAAAACGGCGCTCAGCGCATCGATCACGATGGATTTGCCCGCGCCGGTCTCGCCCGTCAGCACATTAAAGCCCGGGCGGAACGAAATGTCCGCCTGCTCGATGATGGCAATATTTTCAATATGCAGCAGATCCAGCATATTGTGTTCCCTCCGTATCAGCGCAGCATCGATTTGACGCTGGTGGCAAGTTCGGCCGCGCTCTCATTGTCGCGCATGATCAGCAGCACCGTATCATCGCCGGCCAGGGTGCCAATGAGCTGCTCGATCTTCATGCCGTCCAGCGCGGCAGCAGCGCCGTTGGCCAGGCCGGACATAGTATGGATCACCACCAGATTCTGGGCGTAATCCACATTCACGATGCTCTCGCGGAAAATAGTCTGCAGCTTGTCCGCCACATGGATCTTAGAGCCATGGTCCGACACAGCATAGCGGTACTTTCCCTGGCCCGCCGGGGCCTTCACCAAATGCAGCTGCTTGATGTCCCGGGAAATCGTTGCCTGGGTGCCGGAAAAGCCCCGCTCCTGCAGCAGCGAAAGAAGCTGCTCCTGGGTCTCCACTACCTCCTGGGCAATGATGTCCAGGATCATTTTTTGACGGTCATTTTTCATATTTTGCAGCCTCCATGGCCATTTTTTTATCGAGGATCTCGCAGAAGCTCTTTTTGGACAGGCGCACCAGCTTCATAGTGTGCCGGGAGCGGCTCACCTGTACCAGGTCATTATTTTTCAGAGAAAATGCTTTACCGCCATCGGAGGACAGATACACAAATTTTCGATTTGCGTCCGGAGCGGTCACGCGGATCACATGGGATGGATCCAGCACATAGCTGCTGGAACGGGTGGAATGTGGGCAGATAGGCGTGATGAGAATGTTGCGGGCCGTGGGCTCCACGATAGGGCCGCCGGCGGCCATGGAATAGCCGGTGGAGCCGGTGGGGCTGGACACCACCACGCCATCGCCGCTGACCCGGGTCAGGAAGCCTTCCTCCGTAAATATCTCCAGCCGCACCACACGGGCGATGGAGCCCTTGGAGATAACGGCATCGTTCAGTGCAACGGTGCTGTAAACCGTTCGGCCGTCCCGCAGAACGGATACATCCAGCATCATGCGGTCCTCCACAGTGAGGTTCCAGTCCTTCAGGTCCCGCAGGCGGTCCAGCTCATTGGGCTCCAGCTCCGACATAAAGCCCAGGCTGCCCAGATTGATGCCCAGCACAGGGACATTATTCATGGCAACGGTCTTTGCCAGGTGCAGGATCGTCCCGTCGCCGCCGAAGGCGATGAGTAGGTCGGCCCGCTTGATCTCCTGGGGCAGCTGTCCGATGGGCAGGCCCAGGTCTGCGCCGTAGCCCTCCTTTTGAAAGGGGAGGCACACGACCGTCTCAAAACCCACCTCGTCCAAAATTGCCTTGGACCGGGCGGCCACGCGCATATCCTTATCCCGATACGGGTTTGGACACAGTATGATTTTCCTCTTTTCCATAGTCTTCACTCCTTCAGCGTGCTGTGTGAAGCCTCCACAATAGCGTTCAGGTCGATCTGCGCACTGGGCTCCTCCGACTTGCGCAAAAAACCGAGGTACTCAATATTTCCCTCCGGGCCACGGATGGGAGAATAAGTAATTCCAAGCACTGTAAAGTGGTTTTCCTTTGCATGGATCAGGAAGTGCTCCAACACCTCCAGGTGTACGGCCGGATCCCGGACAACACCCTTTTTGCCGACCTTTTCCCGGCCGGCCTCAAACTGGGGCTTAATGAGGCAGGCGATCTCACCGCCCTGCCGCAGCAGGCCATAAAGAGCGGGAAAAATCAGCTTGAGGGAGATAAAGGACACGTCGATGGATGCAAAATCCAGCTCATCCGGGATCTCCTCATGGGTCAGATACCGGGCATTCGTGCGCTCCATGCAGACCACGCGCGGATCGTTCCGCAGCTTCCAGTCCAGCTGGCCATAGCCCACATCCACGGCATAGACCTTCTTGGCGCCGTTTTGCAGCATGCAGTCCGTAAAGCCGCCGGTGGAGGCGCCGATATCGGCGCAGATCTTATCGTGCAGGTCCAGGGGAAAGGTCTGCATGGCCTTTTCCAGCTTCAGGCCGCCCCGGCTCACATATTGCAGCGTCGCACCGCGGATCTCGATCCGCGCATCGTTCGCCACGGCGGTGCCGGCCTTATCCACCCGCTGGCCGTTGACAAAAACGATGCCGGACATGATGGTGGCCTGGGCCTTTTGCCGGGAATCCAGCAGCCCACGCTCGGTGAGCAGAACATCCAGGCGAGTCTTATTGCTCATGGAGCACCTCCTCAATAGATGCGGCCACGGAGGCAGCATCCAGCCCAAGGGCACGGTCCAGCTCCTCCACGCTGCCCTCGTTGGGCAGGCGGTCCCCGCAGTTTTTCAGCACCAGCTTGTCCAAACGGACGCCTGCCAACGCCGCCAGGCAGGCGACTTTTTCGCCCACACAGCCGGCTGCGATGCAGTCCTCCAGCACCAGCAGGCGCCGGGTCCCGGACAGCATGGCGACCATATCTTCTTTGCTCAGCGGTGCAATGCGGTTCAGCTTCAAAACCCGGGCAGAGATGCCCTTTTCTGCCAGCAAATCCGCGGCCTGCAGGGCCTCATTAATTAGAATCCCGTAGGACAAGATGGTAAAATCGGATCCATCCCGCAGCATTGAGTAGCAGCACCCGGGCTCGGCCGCGGCCGTGTAGGTCTTTTCCCCACCCCGGGGATACCGAATGGCCACGGGACCGCCCACCTGATAGATGGCATACCGGAGCATATCCCGAAGCTCTGCAAAGCTGGCGGGACACAGAACCGTCATGCCGGGGATCTCCGTAAGATAGGCCGGGTCAAAGCAGCCGTGGTGGGTCTGCCCGTCCGCACCCACAAGGCCCGCGCGATCCACGCAGAAAACGGCGTGGAGATTATCCAGGGATATATCATGGATGAGCATGTCAAAGCCACGCTGCAGAAAGCTGGAGTACACCGCAAACACGGGGATCAGTCCCTGTTTGGCCATACCGCCGGCCATGGCCACGGCGTGACCCTCCGCAATACCTACATCGAAAAACCGGTCCGGCAGCGCCTTGGAAAACTCCGTCAGGCCGGTGCCAGAGGTCATGGCAGCCGTGATGGCACAGAGACGGGAGTCCTGCCGGGCAAGCTCCAGCAGTGTGTCCCCGAACACATTGGAGAAGGAACGGGTGGACGGGCGCAGAGGCTTGCCGGTGGCGGCGTCAAAGGGGGGCGTACCATGGAAATGCTCCGGGTCCTGCTGGGCAAAGGGATACCCTCTCCCCTTCTCCGTGAGCACATGGAGCAGCACGGGCTCGTTCTTCTCCCGAGCCCAGGTGAGCATCTGCGTCAGCTTCTGCACATCGTGGCCATCCACAGGGCCCATGTAGGAAAAGCCCATCTTCTCGAACATGGTGCTCTCCGGCAGCAGGGTGTTCTTGAGCCAGCGCTTCACATGGGAGCTGGCCCGATACAAATTCTGCTTGGCGGGAGAATCCCCCTGGAGCTTTTCCTTGTACCATTTTTTGAAGTTATTATACCCCTCCTCCGAGCGGAGGCGGGACAAATGGCGGCTGAGGCCGCCTACATTGGCGCCAATGGACATGCCGTTGTCATTAAGGATGACGATCATCGGTTCTCCCGACGCGCCTGCATCATTGAGGCCCTCAAAGCTAAGCCCGCCGGTCATGGCACCGTCGCCAATGAGAGCAATGACGCTGTAATCCTGATGAAGCAGCGTTCTGGCGTGGGCCATGCCCAGAGCCACGGACACGGAATTGGAGGCGTGGCCGGCCACAAAGGCATCATGCTCGCTTTCATAGGGCTTGGGAAAGCCGGAAAGACCGCCCAGCTGCCGCAATGTACCAAAAAGCGACTGCCGACCGGTGAGGATCTTATGCGGGTAGCACTGATGTCCCACGTCAAAGACCAGCCGGTCCTTAGCGGTATCAAACACCCGGTGGATGGCCACCGTCAGCTCCACGATGCCCAGGTTGGACGCCAGGTGCCCGCCGGTCTTGGCAACGCTCTTGATGAGAAACGCACGAAGCTCCCGGCAAAGCTGGTCCACCTGCTGGTCATTCAGATTTTTTATGTCCTCCGGATCACGGATCTTTTCTAAAACCAATGTAAATCCCTCCGTTAACGGAACAGATGCAGCGCATTCATAATGCGGGCGACGCGGTAGACCACCTTGGTGGACTCCTCAATGGCTACGCGCTTGAAAAGAGCCTTGCCGCCGATGGTCAGGCCCGAAATAAGCGCCGTAACGCCGATGGAAATGAGGATCGTGGTGGTGGAAAAGCTGCGCTGCAGCTCCACAACGATCACCGCCGCCGTTGAGCCGCTGACGATGCCGCAGATGTCGCCCACCACGTCATTGCAAATAGAAGAAACCTTGCTGGATTTATTCAGCAGACGGATGGCCTCCCGGCCGCCCTTTTCCCCGTGGGCCGCCATGGAATGAAACGGCCTGGGATCCGCCGCCGTGACGGCCACGCCGATCATGTCGAACACGATGCCCAACGCAATGAAGATCATCAGCACCAGGATCGGGATCCAGATGCCGCTGTCCTCCAGCGCCGCCGAGGAGCAAAAACTCATTACGGCGGACAGAGCGACTGCGATCCAAAACACCCGCAAGGGCCAATGGTCCTTGCCTTTTTTGCTTTTATCATGGTCAGCCAAATCCGATTCCCTCGCTTATATAAAAATAAAAACTGAATGACGGCAGCCCCGATGATAAATCTTACGGCTTAGGTACGGGTTGGATTTCCCCGCGGGTTACCTCTCGTTGCCGATCAGGCGGTTTCCCATTAAAACCCGAGCTGCGGCGTTACCTACCGCAGGACCCGACTGCCACTTAGTCCGCACTGCAACCTCATCGACGCCCTTTGTGGGACAGCCTAGGTGATTTCCACTGCAGTCAAACCGTCTCTTAGCCTCTTTTGCAGAGGGGGTTTCAGAGGAATATCGGAGAGCATCCCTGGCCGGGGATGCTTCCGCTTGGCTCCCTCATCCACCCACTCCACGCAAGGCAGGCTACTCTGCACACAGCGTTCGCGGCCGGAGGGCCGTGTAGCACCGCATTGCAGGTTCTCAATCTGCTTCGTACACAGGTCGCTTACCACCAGGGGAGTACGCCTGTGCACAAGAGCAGGTCTCCACAAAAGCAGGGTCGGGTCTTCCATGCCATTGGAAGGCGCCCTACTTTTGCAGGCGCGGTATTTGGCCGCGCCTCCCTCCAGCACCCACCCCAAACTGGGCGTAAGAAGCAGGCACCAGAGGCTTCACAGTTGTGCCCTTTAAGGGATTTTTAGGCCCCTCTTACAAGACGGCAGATCTGACTAGGATACTGCACCGTCATTCAGTAATTCCTAATTTTATCACAGTCCATTCAAATATACAATAGTTTTATGCAAAAACTAACAGAAACAAAACAATGCCTCCCGCACCCGTGGGAGGCATTGAATCTGATTTTCCGTTACTTGTTCCGGCCCACCATGCGGTCTGCCAGCTCCCAGAGGAATTCGTGGTCGGGGATGTCCCGGATGGCCTCCTTGGCGGCGGCGGTGCATTTCTCCACCTCTTGAGCGCAACCATCCAGGCCCTTGAGATCGACGTATGTGATCTTGCCCTCATCCTTGTCCGAGCCAATGGGCTTGCCGAACACGCTCTCGTCGCCCATGACATCCAGCATATCATCCCGGATCTGGAAGGCCAGGCCCAGCTGCTCCGCGTACTGCACGGCCTGCTGCCGCCAGAACATGGGCATTTTGGACGCCACACAGCCCAGCTCCGCCGCGGCGGAGATCATCACGCCGGTTTTCAGCCGGTTCAGCGTGGCGAGGCCCTCCTCGTCCCCCACATGGCACAGCGTGTCCAGCACCTGGCCGGCTACCATGCCATCGGCGCCGCAGGCTTTTGCCAGGATCAGCGCCGCCTCGATGCGGTTTTCGGCGGAAAGGCCCCGGGCCTGGAGGATCAGGCGGAAGGCCTCCGGCTGCATGGCGTCTCCCGCCAGGACGGCCAGTGTTTCCCCGTACACCTTGTGATTGGTGGGCTTGCCCCGGCGGAGATCATCGTCATCCATGCAGGGCAGGTCATCGTGGATCAGCGAATAATTATGCACCAGCTCCAGGGCGCAGGCATAGGGCAGAGCCAGGTGCCAGTCGATGCCGCCCAGGCGGGCAAACTCCAGCGTCAGCACCGGACGGATCCGCTTGCCCCCGGCCAGGAGGCTATAGCGAATGGACTCCTGAAGCTTGCCATAGGGCTTGTCCTCCGCAGAAAAGATCGTGTCCAGATAAGCCTCGATGGCCTCCTGATAGGCGGTATAGCGTTCTTGATAGCTCATTGGTTTTCCTCCTCGGATAAAAAATCTTCTTCAACAGGTGCGCCGTCCGGACCCTTGGAGAGCTTGACGACCTTTTGCTGGGCGGTGTCCAGCTCCTTCCGGCAGGCGGCCAGCAGCTTGCTGCCCTCGGAAAAAATGGCCAGGGATTCGCTCAGGGGGGCATCCCCCTGCTCCAGCAGGGACACGATCTCCTCCAGGCGGGTCATATTTTCTTCAAAGGTCGCTTTCTTCATGTTCCTCTCCCCTTTTCATTACTTGACATTGCAGGCTGCCCTCCGCCAGGCGCAGAGAGATATTTTCCCCCGGCTCTACCTGGGTGCTGCTGCGCAGAAGGGTCTTGTCCGCCTTTTGTGCCACACAGTAGCCCCGGCGCAGCACCCGCAGCGGGCTCATGGCGTCCAGGGACGCGGCCGCGTGGGTGAAGCGGCGGGTGTTTTGATCGATCACTCGCTCCATGGCGGACACCAATTTCTCCTGGGTGAGATCCAGCTGCATGCTGCGGTCCTGCAGGAAGGCCATAGGATCTGTCAGCACCCGCTTGCGCTGCAGGTCCCGGAGGCGGCGGTCGTACCCGTCTATTTTATGCTGCTGGCTCTTACACATACGTCCCGCCAGTATTTGCAGCTTGCGCCGCAGCTCCGCCTGGTCCGGCACGGCGATCTCCGCGGCGTTGGACGGCGTGGAGGCGCGGCGGTCCGCCACCAGGTCGGAAATAGTTACATCCGGCTCATGGCCCACGGCGGAGACGACCGGAATATCCGATGCATAGATGGCCCGGGCCACCACCTCCTCGTTAAAGGACCACAGATCCTCAATGGAGCCGCCGCCCCGGCCCACTATGAGCACGTCCGCCAGCTGAAAGCGGTTGGCATAGGCGATGGCGCCGGCGATCTCCCGGGCGGCTCCCTCCCCCTGCACCCGGACCGGCAGCAGCAGCACCTTGCTCAGCGGATAGCGGCGGCGCAGGATGCGGATCATATCGTGGACCGCAGCCCCGGCGGGGCTGGTGACCACGGCGATGCGCCGGGGATAGGCCGGCAGGGGCTTTTTATGCTCGGGGGCAAACAGGCCCTGGGCGTGGAGCTTCTGCTTCAGCTGCTCAAAGGCAATGTGCAGATCGCCCACCCCGTCAGACACCAGGCGGGAGCAGTAGAGCTGATAGGCGCCGTCCCGGGGATAGACACTGATGCGGCCGGCGGCGATGACCTGCATGCCGTTTTCCGGGCGGAAGCGCAGGTATTTGGCGGATCCCGCAAACAGCACACAGCGCAGGGCGCTCTGCCCATCCTTCAGGGTAAAATAATGGTGGCCGGAGGGGTAGACCTTATAATTGGAGATCTCCCCCCGGATCAGAAGGTCACTCAGGACAGGCTGCTGGTCCACCAACTGCTTCATATACTGATTGACCTCGCTGACCGTAAAAACGCGCTGCTGCAAATCCTCACCTCCACCGAAAAACAGGCAGAGCATTTCTGCCCTGCCTGAAATGCAGCCTTATTCCTTGATCTCCTCCCGCAGGAAGCTGCCAAGGATGCCGTTGACAAACTTTGCGACCTCCGGGGCGTCATACTTCTTGGCGATGGTCACCGCCTCGTTGATGGCGACACCATGGGGAATATCCGGCATATAGAGGATCTCAAACATTGCCACGCGCATGATGGCCGAGGCCACCAGGCTGATACGCTCAAAGCGCCAGCCCTGGGCGTATTTTTCAATGTAGGAGTCCAGCTCCGCCGCGTGCTCGCTGACGCCGCTGACCAGGCGGCGGATATAGAGCCGCTGCTTTTCGTTGGGCAGCTCGTTATACAGGTCATACTCCCCGGCCAGGTCGGCAAAGACCTCCGGCGAGAGCTGCTGATCCAAAAACTCCTCTACGGGCAGATCCGAAAAGCTGAGTTCATAAGCGAGATGGACGGCGATCTCTCTGGCTGTGTTTCGTGTCATACAGGTTATTTCCTCTTCTCTCTTTTGTGGGGTATCAGTCGAAGCAAATGCCGCCGATCATCACGTTCACGGCGCGGATGTTAAAGCCCGTCATGTCATGCAGGGCGGCCAGGACCGCCTTCTGCACCTTGCCGGCTACCTCAGCCATGGCAAAGCCGTAACGGATCATGACATACAGAGTGATGGACAAGCCATCCTCCTCCGGCTCGATGACAACGCCCTTGGCGGCCATCTTGCGCGCCGGCTTCAAATCGCCGCTGGTGGGACCCATCATGGCGCTGACGCCCTCGGTCTCCAATGCGGCCGCCGTGGCGATGGACGCCACCACATCCTCGGAGATCTGAATGGCCCCGGCAGACTCCTGCTGGGTGATATACTCTTTATTTTCAGCCATAGATTTAGCGCTCCTTGCAAATAAAGTGATACATTCTATTCCTTAGAAGTATACCATCCCGCAAGGAAAATTACAACCCTTTTTTACAGGCCCTTTAATCGGATTCCAGGACCTTGATCTGATTGGGCGCGTAGCCGGTCTCCTGGACCACTATGTCCATGATGCGGGCCACGTCCGTGGCGTCCAGTCCGTCGGCATCGTCCACCACGACGCTGATGCTCTCGGCGCCCATGAAGGCCACGCAGTCGGCATAGCCCTTGGCCGTGACCAGGTTCTCGATCTGCGACTCCGCCACGGTATAGCCTGCCAGCACCTGCAGCGTCTCAGAGGCCTCGTTGAGCACCGATTGGTCCGCGTTTTCGTCCGTGGAAGCGTCCTTGAGCATATTGATGGCGTTATCCCGGGCCTGCTTGCGGCTGAGCCGGGCCGTGGCAAAATAGTCGTTTTCATTGGCTGCAGGCTGCCCGGCGGTGGCTGTCTCGCCGGTCTTTTCCCCGGACACCAGGGTGGATTCGCCCAGCACCTTGGAGGTGTCCTCCAGGGAGCCGGCATAGCGCCAGTTCATATACACCGCCGCACATACGAACAGCAGCACCGCCCCCACCACGGCCCGTTTTTTCCAGTTCTTCTTCATACCATGTCCTCCCGTTACGATGTCCACTTTGCCACCTGGATCCGATCGGACGGCAGACCGGTCAGCGCCTGCACCGTTTCCGTGATGGCCAGACGAACGGCGCTGCTGTCGGCGCCCTGACACACCACTACCGCGCCCTGATAAATCGGATAATACCGATTTGTGACCACGACCTCCTGGCTGCCGCTGCCCCGGTTCAGCGTTACCGTCTCCCGCTGCGTGCGGTCCTGATCCCTTTGGCTGTCCTCCGCCAGGGTCAGCCGGGTCCCGCTTTGCAGCGTCAGCATCAGTCGGAGCTTCCCAACGCCATCGATCCGGCCCAGAAGCTCCTCCATGCGCCGCTCCTCCGCCTCCAGGTCGAAGCTCTCCTCCGTAGCCCGTGTTTCCGCCGCCGGTTCTTTCGTCCTGGAGGAGACCGGAAGAAGCATCAATACGACGCCCACCAGCACCACCAGCAGAACAAATTTGTACTTTTTCCATAGCTCGCTCCATCTTACCTTTCCCATCATTTTTACCCTTCCGATGTCAACCATTTCTGGTGCTGTGCATCGATTCCTAAGTTTTCCGCCACGATTTGAGACAATCCGGCGTGATAGGGTATATCCATAGTGACAGAGACCGGGATGAAAACATTTTCCTCCGTCTGCTCCGTTTCCACCCGGGGACTGCACACAAGGCCGAACGTCTGCGCCTGTTCCGATATATATGCACTGCACCGCTCCTGTATGAGCAGATCCATGTCCCGGCGGCTTTTCTCCCGGTAGGCTTCGATGCGCTCGTTGATCTGCCGGGAACAGTCATCATAGGACAGCTGCAGCTGGCCCAGATCCAGCTGCCCGATGCCCCGGAGGATGACCAGAAGCAGCACCAGACCCCCGGTAACGCCGGCGATCTTTTTTACGCTGCCCTCCGGGAGCACCGCCGAGAGCACCGTGAGGATCAGCGCCACCGCCATCAGGCCCACCAGCCAAACCCGAAATGCATCCATCATACGCTCACCACCATCACAGACGAAGCCACGGAGATCAGCAAAAGCGCTGCCGCCGCGCCGGTCATCCCCAGCACCAGGCCGAAGGCGGTGCTCAGGGCGTCCACCAACTTCACCAGCGGCTCCGGCGCTACCGTGGCCGCAAAAAATGCCGAAAGCTTCAGCAGCAAATACTGCACGCCCAATTTCAGAAACGGCAGGATACAGGCCGCCAGAATGGTCAGCGTGCCGAGGACCCCCACGGACTGCTTCAGTACGCCTGCCCCGGCCAGGATGGTATCCGCCGCATCGGATATGATGCTGCCCACCACGGGGATCGCCCCGCCGATGGCCGAGCGTGTCATCCGCAGGGTCAGGTTATCCGCCGATGAGGCAAAAGCGCCGGACAGGGACAGATAGCCTGTGAACAAAAGCAGGCTCCCGGACAGCAGCCAGGTGATGCCCTTCTGCAGCCCACGGGCGATGCCACCCAACCGCCCGGCGGGCAGAATGGCATCCGTGGCAGAGAGCGCCACGAAAACCCACACCAGGGGCAGCAGCAGGCTATGGATCAGGCTCATGAGCAGATCCGAAAAGAACACCGTGGCCACCTGGCGCACGCTGGCGGCTACCGCGCCGCCGCCGGCGGCTGTAGCGGCGGAAAGCGTCGGCAGAAGCGCTTTAGAGAAAACGTTCAGCTCCTGGATAGTCTCCTCCCCCAGGCCCATGAGGTTTTTCATATTGCTCCCCACCGCCAGGAGGATCACCAGCGTACCCACCAGGGGCACCGGGTCAAATACCTTGCCGCCGGCGGCGCCGAAGCAGTCCTCCGCCACCGAACACAGCAAAATGGCGGACAGCACCAGAATCACACCGCCCAGGCTGTCCTGCACGGTCACTATCAGCAGCTTGCAGGTCCGGTTCCACAGGCCGGACAGGCCATCGGTCAGCGATGTAAAGCCATCGACCTTGTCGGTATCATCCAGAAGCTCCCGGGCGCTGTCCGGGATGGCATCCGTCAGATCCCGGGGGATCTCCGCGGCGCAAGCCGGGACAATGCACCAGATCAGCAGCAGCAAAACCAGTAATTTCCGCATCACAGCATCCCCCGCAGCAGCTCCCACACCGCGCCCAAAAGCGGAATGGACACGACCACGGCGCTGAAGGCGCCGGCCGCTTCCACCACAGACGCCATGGCTTTCTGATCCGCATCCCGGCACAGCTCCGCGCCCGTGCGGCTGACGAGGGCTATGCCCACGGTTTTCAGCAGCGGCTGCAGCAGATCGGACGACAGGCCCCCGGCCTGGGCCATCTGCTCCAGCATGGCCAGGACGCTTTTCATATGCCCCAGCCCGAAAAGCAGCACCCCCACGCAGACGGCCAAGGCCAGCAGAATGGCCAGCTCCGGGTTATTTTTCTGCAGCAGCAGCGCCAGCACGATGCCCACAAGGCAGATGGCGGCTATTTTTCCCAGTTCCGTCATGACTACAGGGAAAACAGGGACTTGACCAGGTCGAACAGGTCGCTGATCTGCCGCACCAGCATCATCAGCACCACCACCAGCCCCGCCAGGGTGGTCATCATGGCCTGCTCCTCCCGGCCGCTGCGGGCCAGCACCAAATTCAGCACCGCCACCAGGATCCCCACGGCGGCGATCTTGAAAATCAAATCAACATCCATGTGTACTCCTCACAGTAAAAGAATCACCAGCAGCCCGCAGCAGGAGGCCGTCAGGGCCAGGGTCATTTTCTGCCGCTGCTGCTTATCGGCCTGCCTGCACCGCAATACCGCGCGCAGGGAATCGGCACAGGCACGCAGGTTTTCTCCGATCCGCCGCCCATCGCCGGATAATTCCAGGGCGCAAAGCGTGTCCGCCGCCTGCGTCCACGGAATGGACCGGGCGGACAGGACCCAGGAATCCTGTAAAGGTTCTCCCCTTTCCATGTGATGCAGGATCAGGGAAAACATGCTTCCGCAGTACGGTCTTTCCGCCTGTTCCCGCAAAAGCTCCGGCATGGGCAGGCGGCGGAATCGGATGGCGGTTTCCATCTGTTCCAGCGCCGAGGCCATATCCTGCAGGAAAAGGATCTCCGCCCGGCCCTGCCGCCAAAGCTGCACCAGGAGCCCGCTGCCCGCCGACAGGATCAGCAGCGCGCCGATCACCTTGCTGCTCATAGATCCTCGATCCGGTAGCGGCGGAGCCTGTCCGCCATACGGATACAGATGGCCTTTTTAAAAATCTGCGTGCGCTGCAGTTTACGCAGTAATGGGCGCTTCTGCAGGTCGGCGGTGGAATCCGCATGGATGGTGGCTACAAAACGGACGCCGCAGTGTGCGGCTTCCTCCATGGCCAAAATGTCCTCCGCCTGGGTGATCTCGTCCACAGCGATGATCTGCGGATTGGCCGAGCGCAGCAGCATGGGAATGGCCACGGCCTTGGGGCACCCGTCCATGACATCCGTATGGCAGCCGATCTCCATCTGTGCCATGCCCTGCACCATGACCGCCACCTCCCCCCGCTCATCCACCAGAGAGACCCGGTGGGCCGGCACGGTCTCCGTTCCATCGGACAAGCAGCGCACCAGATCCCGTAGGAGCGTGGTTTTGCCAAGGCCGGGCGGGGCGATGATGAGTGTGCTGCGAAACGCGCCGGCCTGAAACAGCTGGGGCGCCAGGTCATCCGCCAGGCCCGGCATTTCCCGGGCAATGCGAACGCAGGCGGAGGACAGGCTGCGCAGATTGGTGCTCCTGCCCTCCTGCACAACGGCGGTGCCGCACAGGCCTATGCGAAAGCCGCCCTTGGCGGTTATGTATCCCCGGGCCATTGTCTCTGCGGCGGCATAGCGGGAGTAACCCGTCACCGTGTCGCACAGCAGCTCCAGATCTCCCTGGGTCACCACGGCCTCCTCCCCCATGACCTGCTCCCCCTGGGGCAGCAGCACCGTCATGGGGTGGCCTGCCCGCAGGCGCAGCTCCTCCGCCTGTTCCTTCTGCCAGTCCGGCAGCTGCAGGGCAATGCGCTGCCAACGCACCGGCAGAAGATGCGCCGCCTGCTCATACTGACTGATTGCATAGCGTTCCACCAAAGCGATCACGCCTCCTTTTCTCGGTTGTCCTACTGTATGAGGGGCTGTCCGCTTTTATGCAAAAAAATCCCCCGTGCCCGGGGCACGGGGGATTCCAACATACAACATATATTATTGTGGGCTGAACAAGGCGTTCATAAGCCGGGTATAGACCTGCTCCGGATTTTTTTGGAACCGGGATGCCAGGTCTTTTGCCAGTTCCTCGGTGGCGGCCATCAGCTCCAGGTGCATCAGCTGATCCACATCATCGCTGAAGCGCAGCTCCACGGTGAACGTGCCGTTTTCCCGGGGGATGACCCGGGAGCGGACCTGTGCCCGACGCAGCAGCATCTGGTTATAGGCGGCCACGTTGCGGTCCGTCAGCAAGCGCACAGACATGGGCAGGCTGCTCTCGCAGATCTCACTGTTGCGCAGGCCCTTGGGCGTGATGGCGTACAGCCCCTCCGGAGAGAGTGTCAGATGCTCCGTCTGCACCAGGTCGTTCAGGCACTCGGAGAAAGAAAAGTAATCAATGCCGCTGTCGCACAGGGTCAGCTCCTGCATCCCCTCTATGGGGATCGGCTCCGAGACCCGGGCAGCAATATACAGGATCAGAAATTTGATCTCCAATTTATCATGAATGAATGACGCGTCCATGCTATCGCCCCCTTTTCCATATTTATTATACGGCAAAAACGCCCGTTTGTACAGGGAAAAATCATCGTGCTGCCTCCCCGGGCACACACTCACGATCCCGCTGCATACACTGGAGTGAAAGAGGCTTCTTTCATTACTTAATAGGAGGTTATCTAGATGCCTGAAAACGGAATGCCGGGCCCGGTCTGCGACTTGAGCAGCGTGAGAGAGTCCGTGTGTATTCACACTAAGAAGATCTTTGACAGTTGCAGAGACAAAGACTGCATCGAGGATCTGCGGTTTTATCCCACCCAGGCGGCGCAGGAGGTGCTGAGCACTGCGCAGATCATCAAAGGCGGGTGCGCTGAGCTGCTGTACGTTTACACCGATGTGGAGCCGGTCACCTTCAACCGGGGCTTTTACTCCATCGATATGCGATTTTTCTACCGGGTGACGCTGCAGGTGGGCACCGGGACGCCCCGGTCCACCGAGGTGGAGGGCCTGTGCGTATTTGACAAGCGCTGCATTCTCTTCGGCAGTGAGGGCAGCGCCAAGACCTTCTCCTCCGGCACCGCTCTGGAGAACATCGCGCCGCAGCGGAGCCTGCCCACGGCTGTGGTAGAGGCTGTGGATCCCATTGTGCTGGATACCCGCATCACAGAGGACGGCAGTTCCTCCGGCTCCGGCGAGGGCAGCGTTTCGGAAATCCCGGCCGCCATTGCCGCGGCCTTCAGCAGTCCGCTGGTCCTAGAGGCGGCCGGATCCAGGCGCTACTATGTGACCCTGGGCCAGTTCTCCCTGGTGCGGCTGGAACGGGATACGCAGCTGCTGATCCCCGCCTACGACTACTGCATCCCGCAGTCCGAGTGCAGCGGCGGCGACCCGGAGGATCCCTGCGGGCTGTTCAAGAACGTATGCTTCCCCATGAGCGAATTCTTCCCGCCCAACACCGTGGAAATGCCCAAGGACTATAACGGCACCCGCAGCTACTGCGCCTGCCACTGAGAAGAGAAAAGCCGATGGAAAAATCCGTCGGCTTTTCTTTTTTTGTTGCATTGGCCATATCCATTTAATATTTTGTGCGCTATAATAAGAATGAAATACAGCCAAAATGCAGATACTGAAAAATGATGTGAGCCAACAGGAGGATAAAGCTATGATGAAGAATATTGCCTTTTCGGAAGTGCTGACACTGAAGGAGCAGATCCAGTATCAGCCGGGCCAGGTGGTCAGCCGCACGCTGGTGCAGAACAGTGCTGTCAGCGTGACCCTGTTCGCCTTTGACAAGGATGAGGAGATCAGCACCCATGAGTCCGGCGGCGACGCCTTCGTCACCTGCTTAGACGGCGTTGGACGCATTACTATCGACGGCGTGGAGTATGAACTGCACCAGGGCGAGTCCATCGTGATGCCCGCCAGGCACCCCCATGCCGTGTACGGCAAGGAGCAGTTCAAGATGCTGCTGGTAGTAATTTTTTAGGAGGATATACCCCATGAAAGCCATAGTGAATCAGGACACCTGCATCGGCTGCGGGCTGTGCATCAGCACCGTGCCGGAGGTCTTTGAGGTCAATGCCGACGGCAAGGCGGAGGCATACGGCCACACCACCCCGGAAAACAAGTCCGCCGTGCAGGAAGCCATCGACGCCTGCCCTGTACAGGCCATCTCCTGGGAAGACTGATCTGCTTGCGCATAGGAAAAAGGAAGCCCTCCGGCCATGCCGGAGGGCTTCCTTTTCACTCTATAAATATACTCTATCGCCTTACGTCTTTGTCCGGAGGACAACATTTTCTTTGCCCAGCCATTCCTCGCACTCCTGTACAAGGGCCGGGTGGTTCAAACAGGCGGTGCCCAGCAGCTTGCCGGTGTCCGCCAGGCGGATCTTTACGGGCATCTGCCCTTCAAACATGGTCATCACCAGCTTCAGATGCCGAAACTCCGGGCTATCCAGGCCTGGCACCTTCAGATACAGGACCGATTTTTCCTTTTTCGCCTCCGCCTTGCCCGTCAGCTGCTGCAGCGGGTCCTGTTGATATTCCAGCGGATAGATGGTGTCGCACAGGATCTGCGGCGGCTTTTCATCCCGCACAGAGAGCCGCCCGGTCACCAGCACCGGGAGATTGACCTGCATATAGGACCCGCACTGGTCAATGGAGCGCTGGAAGCACAGCACCTCGATGGAGGCGATCTCGTCCTCCACCACCACATAGGCCATGAGGGAATTGTTCTTTGTAGGATGGGTTTTATTGGAGGTCACCACGCCGGCCACCCGGATGCGCTGATCGTCCGCAAAGCGGGTGGGCCCGCCCTCCTGCTCGAAATCCTCCAGAATATCATGGATGGGCACAGCGTGCGCCGCTTTGGCCAGGTCCCGGTAGTCGTTCATAGGATGGCCGGAGAGGTACAGACCGGTGGTGGTCTTCTCCATATTCATTTTTTCCACGGCGGAATACTCCGGAATATCCGGCAGCTGGATCTGATGGAGCTTGGCCGAGGCCGAAGGGCCCATGCTGAAGAAGTCCATCTGCCCCTCCAGATTCTGCTTGCGGGAGGCGGAAACGCTGTCCATCACCGTTTCAAACACCGCCACCAGCTGCGAGCGCTTTGCCCCCAGAGAATCAAACGCACCGCTGCGGATGAGGTTCTCCACGGCGCGTTTATTCATATCCGTGCAGTCGTCCATACGCTGGCAGAAGTCCAAAAACGATGTGAAGGGACCGTCCTTGTCACGCCGCTGGATCAGCGTCTGTATAAAGCCGCGGCCGATGTTCTTGATGGCCACCAGGCCGAAGCGGATATTCTCCCCATCCACGGTGAAGCCGTCATAGGAATGGTTGATGTCCGGCGGCAGGACCTGGATGCCGCAGTCCCGGCACTCGGCGATATACTCGGCCACCTTGTCCGAATTGTGCAGCACGGAGGTCAGCAGGGCCGCCATGTACTCCTTGGTATAGTGGCACTTGAAATAAGCCGTCTGATAGGCCACCACCGCGTAGCTGACGGCATGGGACTTGTTGAAGGCGTAGTTGGCAAAGTCGTAGATCTCATCGTAGATGGCCTCGGCCGTGGCCTCGGGGATGCCGTTTGCGATACAGCCCTTAATATGCCGCTCCGGGTCACCGTGGACGAAGGAGTAGCGCTCCTTCTCGATTTCCTTGGCTTTTTTCTTGGAGATGGCCCGGCGCACCATATCCGCCTGGCCCAAAGAATACCCGCCCAGCTGCTGGAAGATCTGAATGACCTGCTCCTGGTACACGATGCAGCCATAGGTCACGGACAGGATCGGCTCCAGGGACGGGTGCTTATAGGTGATGAGCTTCGGGTCCTGCTTGCAGGCGATAAAGCGGGGGATGGAATCCATGGGGCCGGGGCGATACAGGGCTATGATAGCCGTGATGTCCTCAATGCTCTGGGGCTTGAGGCCCAGGCATACGCCGGTCATGCCGGTGGACTCCATCTGGAACACGCCGGAGGTCTTGCCCTGGGTGAGCATCTGGAAAACCTCCGGGTCGTCCATGGGGATCTTCAGCAGGTCGAAATGCTCGCTCCGGGGCAGCATTTTGATGGCGTCGTCCAGCACCGTCAGGTTTCGCAGGCCCAAAAAGTCCATTTTCAGCAGGCCCAGCTCCTCCAGCGTCACCATGGTGTACTGGCAGACGATGGACTCATCGTTCCGGGCCAGGGGCACATACTCATACACCGGTTTCTTGGTGATGACCACACCGGCGGCATGGGTGGAAGCGTGACGGGGCATGCCCTCCAGAGCCTTGGCCATGTCAATGAGCCGATGGATCTTGGGGTCGGCCTCATACTGATCCTTCAGCTGCTTGGAAAGCTTCAGCGCATCGTCCAGGGTAATGTGGAGGGTGGCCGGCACCAGCTTGGCCACGGCATCCACCTCGTTATAAGGTATGCTCAGCACACGGCCCACGTCCCGGATGGCGGCCCGGGCTGCCATGGTGCCGAAGGTGACGATCTGAGCCACATGGTCGTCGCCGTATTTGCGACGGACATAATCCACCACTTCCTCGCGGCGGGTATCGCCAAAGTCCATATCAATATCGGGCATGGACACCCGCTCGGGATTCAGGAACCGCTCAAAGTAGAGGTTATACTCCATGGGGTCGATGTCCGTGATATGCAGGCAGTAGGACACCATGCTCCCGGCGGCGGAGCCGCGGCCGGGACCCACAGGGATGCCCACGCTCTTGGCATAGCGGACAAAATCGGAGACGATGAGAAAATAGTCGGTAAAGCCCATTTTCTCGATCATATCCAGCTCATAGGTCAGCTGCTTGCGATAGCTCTCCTTTTCCTGCCCGTAACGCTCGGCAAAGCCCTCGTCACAGAGCTTGCGCAGATAGGTGGGCGAATCGTACCCCGGGGGCAGCTTGAACTCCGGCAGATGATACTTGCCAAAGGTAAACTCCAGCTGACAGCGGTCGGCGATGCGCTGGGTGTTTTCCACCGCCTCGGGATAGGCGGAAAACAGCGCCTCCATCTCCTCCGTGGAGCGCAGGTAGAAGTTCCGGGGCTCGTAGCGCATACGGTTTTCATCGTCCACGGTCTTGCCGGTCTGGATGCACAGCAGAATATCGTGGCTCTCGGCGTCCTCCTTGCGGAGGTAGTGGGCATCGTTGGTGCAGACCAGGGGGATGCCCGTCTCCTGATGGATCTTCAGCAGGCTGCGGTTGACCTCCGCCTGCTCGGGGATGCCATGGTCCTGGAGCTCCAGGTAGAAGTTATCCGGTCCGAAGATCTCCTGCATCTGCAGGGCATACGCCTTGGCGCCGTCGTAATTGCCGTGGAGGATGCGCTTGGGGATCTCCCCGGCCAGGCACGCGGACAGGGCGATAAGCCCCTCGGCGTGCTCCCGCAGCAGGTCCAGGTCGATGCGGGGCTTAATATAGAATCCCTCCACAAACGCCTGGCTCACCATGTACGACAGGTTCCGGTAGCCCGTTTCATTCTTGCACAGCAGCACCAGATGCCGGGACTCGGCATCGAACTCATGGAGCTTGTCAAACCGGGTCCGGGCCGCCACATAAACCTCGCACCCGATGACTGGATGGATCCCCTCGGCCTTGCAGGCCCGGTAAAAATCAATGGCACCGTACATGACGCCGTGATCGGTGATGGCGCAGGCAGTCTGGCCCATCTCCTTGATGCGGCGAGGAAGATCCCGGATGCGGCAGGCGCCGTCCAGCAGGCTGTACTCCGTATGAACATGAAGGTGCACAAATGACATGGGCTTTACTCCCCTTTTAGTTCAGCAATATAGTCGCACAATATTTCCACGGCGGACACAATGAGGATACCGCAGTGGTCCGTTACGCCCAGGTCCCGGGCCTGCTGGGTGGGATCGAGGTCCTTGCGCGCCAGCAGGTCGGCACAGTCGCGGTCCACAAACCGCGCCCGGAAGCGACGGATATACTCCTGGGTCTGCTGGGTAATGCGTCGCTTCCCCGCCGGACCCTCCGCCGCCGTGGCGGGAAACAGCATGCCCAGCACCAATATGCCGCCGCTGATAGCGCCGCAGATGCTGCCGCAGCGCATCCCGCCGCCCATGCCCCCGGCCAGGGCCAGGCACTGCTCCTCCGTCAGGCCCATCTCCTGATGGAATGCGGCCAAAATACTTTGGGCACAGTTGCAGCCCCGGGTGTGATAATCCCGGGCCGCCTTACACTTGTCTGTTTTATTCATAGCAGCTTCTTTGCCTCCTCGTTGAGTTTTCTCATGCGGTGGTTCATGCAGGATTTGGAGACCGGCGGGTCGCACAGCTCCGCCAGCTGGGCAAGGGACAGCTCCGGATGCTCCAGCCGAAGCTGGGCCGTCTGCTGCAGCTTTTCCGGCAGACGATCCAGCCGGCCGCTTCTGGCCAGGGTTTCAATGGCGGACTGCTGCTCCGTGGCAGCCTCCAGAATTTTATTCACATTGGCAATGTCACAGTTCATGGCGCGATTGGCGCCGTTGCGGATGGCCTTGTCCACCTTAGTGGTCATGATGTCCATGGCGGCCACCGGCGCCCCCAGCTTGGTCAGCAGGTCCTCAATATGCTCGCTCTGCTTGAAGTAGATCACCGTGGCTGCGCCCCGGGTCACCATACGGGGCAGAAAGCCCATCTCCGTCAGCAGGGCGCACAGCTCCCGGCTGGCCTGGCGGTGGTTGCCGGCAAGTTCCAGATGGTAGCGCTTTTCCGGGTCGGTGACGCTGCCGCCGGAGAGAAAAGCCCCCCGCAGGAACGAGGTGCGGCAGCAGTCCTCCTCCAGCACGCCGAAGTTGATGTGCAGAGCCAGGGTCTGCTTGGCCTCATAGCCGAACTGGCTGATGATGCGCTCCAGCTTGGCCGGATCCGTGATCTGAAAAATCAGCTTCTCCCGTCCCTCCTGCTCCTGGGGCAGGCGGTCGAAGCGGAGGCTGAACGCCCGGTGAAAGAGCTTGGGCAGGCGCCTGGCAAACTCGGGATTCTCCGTAATGATGCGGATCTCCCGGGCGTTGAAGGTATTGCAGTAGAGCAGCACGCCATAGGCCTCCGCCCGGGCGCAGCAGCCCCGCTGCACCGGCACCCGGCACAATTCACTTTTCACCTGGTAGGCAAAGGACTGCATACTTCCTCCTATTTCTCCATACGGTTGCGCACGAAGCCGGTATCCTCCTCCACCACGCGGATGGTCCGCTGGCGGTACAGGGTCATCAGCTCCGCGGCCACATGGCCGGGATTATGGCGGATGAACTGGTTTTCCACCGCGCAGATGGGCCGGGCGATCATCTCCACGCCCAGGTGCTCGCACGCCCGCTCATCGCAGAACACGGGGATGCTCCCCTCCCGGGCGCAGCGCTGGGCCATCAGTCGGGGCAGCGGTGCGGAATTGACCATGCACAGGTCAAAAAGCCCCGGGCAGGAGTGGTTGAATATAGCCTGGATGTGGTCGCTGGCGGTATACCCCTCGGTCTCGCCGCTCTCCGTCATTACGTTGCAGATGTATATTTTCATGGAATCACTGGCGGCGATGGCATCCACGATGCCATCCACCAGCAGGTTGGGGATGATGCTGGTATACAGGCTGCCCGGGGCCAGGACGATGAGATCCGCCTGGCGGATCGCCTCCACCGCCTCCGGCAGGGCCTTGGCCCGGTCCGGACGCAGCCGGACCCGGCGGATGCGGCAGCCTTCCTGCCGCTTCATCTGGCAGATGCTGGATTCACCCTGGATGGTGTGCCCGTTTTCAAATTCCGCCTCCAGGCGGAGATTGGCGTTGGTCACCGGCAGGACCTGGCCTGTAATGGCCAGCACCTGGCTCAGGCCCGCAACCGCCTGGTCGAAGCTTGGCATGATGCCGTTGAGCGCCGCCAGCAGCAGATTGCCAAAGCTCTGCCCCGCCAGGCTCCCCTCAGTAAAGCGGTAGCCCATGAGTCGGGTCATGATCGGCTCGGCGCTGGCCAGTGCCTCCATACAGTTGCGTATGTCCCCCGGCGGAAGCATGCCTAAGTCCCGCCGGAGCATGCCGGAGCCGCCGCCGTCATCGGTAACCGCCACGATGGCCGTTAGGTTCTTGCTGTAGAGCTTCAGACCCCGCAGGAGGGTGGACTGTCCGTGCCCGCCGCCGATGACCACGATCCGCGGCCCGTTTTCCGGCGCCACACGATAGTAATCGCTTACCATAGGCCGCTCCTTTACCGGGTAATATCCCGGTGGATCTCCGTGACGGGATAGCCGATGCTCTGGATATACTCGGAGAGGGCGTGGGCCACGGCCACGGAGCGGTGGTGGCCGCCGGTGCAGCCGATGCCGAGGACCAGGACGGTCTTCCCCTCCTCGCTGTAAAGGGGCAGCAGGAAGGACAGCATATCCTCCATCTTCTTCATAAAATCATTGGTCTGGCTGAAGCTGAACACATAGTCCCGCACCGCGTCGTCCAGGCCCGTCTTGCGCTTGAGCTCCTCAATGTAGTAGGGATTGGGCATGAAGCGCACATCCATCACCAGGTCCGCCTCCACCGGGATGCCGTTCTTAAAGCCGAAGGACAGCACGTTTACATGCATCCCATCCTCCAGCGTGGCGTCGCTGAACAGGTTCAGTATCTCCGCGTGGAGCTTCGTGGTGGAGAAGCCGGAGGTATCCAGCACATAATCCGCGTGGTCCCGCACCGGCTGCAGCAATATGCGCTCTTTCTGCAGCGCCTCGGCCACGCTCACCCCATCCCCCGCCAGGGGATGGCTGCGGCGGGTCTCCTTATAGCGGTTGATAATGGACTGGGTATCCGCCTCCAAAAACAGCATCCGGCAGTTGATGCCCGCGGATTTCATATGCTCCAGGGCGTCGATGAGCTTCTGCGCCGGCTCGCCGGTGCGCACATCGTACACCAGCGCCACCCGGTCATAGCGCCCCTTGGACGCGGCGCAGAACTCGGCAAAGACCACCATCATCTCCGCTGGCAGATTGTCTACGATATAATATCCGATGTCCTCCAGATAGGAGGCCACCCGGCTCTTTCCGCTTCCGGACAGCCCGGAAATGACCAATATCTCCATACCTGACTCCTTTCAGTTCTCTATGATACGGACCTCCGGCTCCAGATGCACGCCGCTGCGCTGCATCACCCGGTCCTGCACCTGGCCGATCAGCGCCAGCACATCCGCGCAGGTGGCGCCGCCGATGTTGATAACGAAGCCCGCATGCTTCTGGGATACCTGCGCGCCGCCCACGGTAAGGCCCTTCAGCCCCGTTTCCTGGATCAGCGTCCCGGCGTAATAGCCCTCCGGCCGCTTAAAGGTGCTGCCGGCGCTGGGATAGTCCAGGGGCTGGCTCGCCTTGCGCTTTGCCATCAGCTCCGCCATCCTGGCCCCGATCTGCGCCGGGTCGCCCTTTTCAAGGCGCAGCTTCGCGCCGAGGATCACCGTCTTTCCATCGGAAAAAGCGCTTTTTCGGTAGCCGAAGGCACAGTCCTCCCCGGGAATACGACGGATACCGTCCTCCGTGAGGACGGTGACCTCCTGCACCACCTGCTTCATCTCCCCGCCATAAGCGCCGGCGTTCATAAACACCGCGCCGCCCAGGCTCCCGGGGATCCCATGGGCAAATTCCAGTCCGGTGAGTGCCTGGCTCTGGGCAAAAAGCGCCAGCCGTGCCAGAGAGATCCCGGCGTCCGCCTCGATGACCGTCTCGTCTGTCAGCCTGACGCCGCTCATCTCCCCCGCCGTGCGGATGACCAAGCGGTCCAGGCCCTCATCGGCAATCAGCAGGTTCGTCCCGTTTCCCATGATAAAGGGCCGCGCCCCGCACTCCTGGGCCAGGCCCATGAGGATCACCAGCTGCTCCCGGTTCTTCGGGCAAGCCAGCCGGCGGGCTGGGCCGCCGATGCGGAAGGAGGTAAAGCGGCTCATAGACGCGTCCCGCTCCATGGGCAGATCCGGCAGATACTCCCCTATGGCTTTGTCCAGTTTTTCATACCAAGTCATATTTTGCTCCTTCAAATCCGCTTTTTCTTTCCCAGCAGCGCCGCGCCGATGATCCCGGCGGCAGAGCCCAGCTCCGCCTTGACGATGCGGGTGCGGCGTTCCGGTTCGCAGGGGATGCTCTGCTGGGCCACGATGCGCCGCACCGGGAACAGCAGCTGCTCGTCCTGCTCGTTGCTCACGCCGCCACCGATGGCCAGCGTGTCCGGCTGGAAGATATTCACCAGATTCACGATACCCGCGCACAGATAGTCTATGTAAGCGTCGCACACATATTGCCCGATGGGATCGCCCCGGCGAGCCGCGATGAAGGCCGACTGACCGCTGACGTGCCCGTCGTTTTCGTCCACCACCTGGCGCAGGATGCTCTCGGGATTCTCCTCCATCACCCGCTGGGTCAGACGTTTGAGAGCCGAAGCGGAGGCATACCGCTCCCAGCAGCCCTTGCGCCCGCAGGGGCAGCTCTGGCCGTTATACTCAATGCTCATGTGGCCCACCTCGCCGGCCATGCCGTTGGAGCCGTGATAGATCTTGCCGTTGTGGATAATGCCGCCGCCGATGCCCGTGCCCAGGGTGATGGTCACAAAGCGCTTGCTGCTGCGGCCCGCACCGGCGTAATACTCCCCCACGGCGGCGCAGTTGCCGTCGTTTTCCAGGTAGAGGGGCTTGTTCATATATTTGTGAAACAGACGCCGCAGGGGCACCCGGCGAAAGGGCAGGTTGCAGCTATACTGCAGGGAGCCGGAGCGGATCTCCACCACGCCGGGCACGCCCACGCCGATGGAAAAAACCTCATCTAAGTCCACCCCGGCCTCCGCTGCCAGCTTCTCCGTCATCCGGGCCAGGTGGCAGGCCAGGGAGTCCGGTGACTCGATCTGCGCGATCTTCATCTTCTGCTTGGCCAGGATCTGCCCCGCGTCATCCACCAACCCGGCCTTCAGATTGGTGGCGCCGATGTCTATGCCGATGTATTTCATTGTTTCTTTCTCCGATTTGCTTCGTTCAGTGCGTCGTAGTGCTGGTCCAGTCGGGTCACAAAGTCCCGGGCGGGATTATAGCCGTATTTCATCTGGCGGTTTTTCATGGTGGCGATCTCCACGATGCCGGCCAGGTTTCGGCCCGGGCGGACGGGAATGGTCACATAGGGCAGCTCCACGCCCAGCAGCTCATAGGTTTCCTCTCCCAGGCCCAGGCGGTCGTAAAATTTGCCGTCCTTCCACTGCTCCAGCTGGACCACCAGGTCGATCTCCGTGTCAAACTGCACCGCGCCCATGCCGAACAGCTGCTGCACATCCACAACGCCCACGCCGCGTATCTCGATATAATGCCGGATCAGCTCCGGCGCCGTGCCGTACAGGGATGTGGAAATGCGGCGGATCTCCACCGCGTCGTCCGCCACCAGACGGTGGCCGCGCTTGAGCAGCTCAATAGCAGTCTCGCTCTTGCCGATGCCGGAGTCGCCCAAAATCAGCACGCCCTGGCCGTTGATATTCATGAGCACGCCATGGCGGGTGATCTGCGGGGCCAGCTTTTTATTCAGATAGTCGATGATCTCGCTGGTGGCGTCCACCGTTTTCCGGTCCGTGCGCAGCAGGGTGCGGCCGTGCTTCTGCGCCAGCTCAATGAGCTCCGGAAAAACCTCCATGCTGCGGGCAACGATCAGCGCCGGGATCTCACAGCGCAGCAGATCCTCCAGCACGCTCCGGCGCTTCTCCGTGCCCATAGCCTGGAGGAAAACCATCTCCGCCTTGCCCAGGATCTGCAGGCGAATGGGCTCAAAATATTCGTAAAAGCCCACCAGCTGCAGTGCCGGGCGGTTTACATCGGAGATGGTCACCGTCTGGGTCGCGTAATTGGGCGCCTGATTCAGGACCTCCATATTGAACTCCTTCACCAGCTCCGGGAGCTTCGCCGGTGTGCGCTTGACCTTATCCATATCGGATCCTTTCCGGGCAAAATCATCTGCCGCTTTCAGCCACAAAAATATTGCCCATTTTCACTAATATTAATAATATATTATAGCTCAAAGCCGCCCGCTGCGCAATATGTTTTGAAAAATCCGATTTTTTTTTCATTTTTTTATCAAAAGTACTTGCATTATTCTGTAACATCTGTTAAACTATCAAATGCTTGCGAAAGCAAAGCAGTAAGTCATACACAGCAAGGAGGTGCAACGGATGGCTAAGTGCGAATTTTGCGACAAGGGCGTGACCTTTGGTATTAAGGTTTCCCACTCTCACCGGCGTTCCAATCGTCCCTGGAAGCCCAATGTCAAGCGTGTCAAGGCGATCATCAACGGCACGCCCCGCCATGTATATGTTTGTACCCGGTGCCTGCGTTCCGGTAAAGTAACCAGAGCGATCTGATTTCAGGACAAACAAACGCCCTGCTCATTTTGAGCAGGGCGTTTTACATTTCCGTTCACTTTTTCCATCCGCTGACCACGGGCAAAAGTGTTCGGTACAGCTCCTCCCGGTTTTCCGGATCGATAGGGACCACCTCCGCCTGGGGGTGCGCGCACACCTGCCGCAGAAACTCCACATCCATCCGGTTCTTCACGGCGGCCAGCACCGGCGTATCCCCGTCCAGCGTCTGCAGCACCGCGCGGCGAAACGCCTGAGCACCGGACTCCATAAAGCCCAGCTCGTCCATAAGGATCACCTGGCAGGGCTGCGGGCTTTGCAGGTATGCCGTTCCCAGGGCATCAAAAACCTCGGGAAATATCTCCTTCTGCCGGCCGAAATTGCCGCAGCGGCCCACCAGATTCTCTACCCCTCTTTGACGCTGGTCCATGGGCACCGCGGCGGGATAGATGTAGATGGGGTGCATGACCTCCCCGGCGTTTTCATCCATTTTCGTGCAGAATCCGCCCACCGACAACTGGGCCTCCTCCACCAGGCGGCGGATCAGCGTGGACTTGCCCACGCCCTTTTCGCCGCAGATCAGGATATGCTTTTTCATGGTTTTCTCCTTTAATAAAGAGGCCCGGTCTCTGCCGGGCCTCTCTTTTTTTACCACCAGTAGCGGGGCATCTTGGGCCGCTCGTAGGGTGTTTTCATTAGCGGAAGGCTGCAGCGCATTTCGCCATCCAGGGCAAAGTATGCGCCGGCCACAGCGGGAGCCGTTGGAATAGTGGTGATCTCACCGATTCCGATGGCGCCGCAGGCCATATCCTGGCCCTTCTTCTCCACCAAAATGCTGTTGATCTGCGGCACCTGGTGCGCCCGGAACAGGCCCAGTGTGCCGTATTTGGCGCTGGGGATGCAGTCATACAGCGGGTAGTGTTCCGTCAGCGTGAATCCAAGGGCCATGGCCACGCCGCCCTCGATCTGCCCCTCGCAGTTCAGCGGATTGATGGCCTTGCCCACAAAGTGCGCCGCGTCGATCTCCTTAATGGTGCCATCGTCGTTGAGCACGCATACCTGAGTGGCATAGCCGTAAGCCACATGGCTCACGGGATTTTCCACATTCTGTGCGCCCAGGGGGTCTGTCTTGGCCAGATACTCGCCGTAGAACTCCTGGCCCTCCAGCTTTTTCCAGTCCACCAGGACATCTTCCGCCAGTTCGGTCCCCACAACGCCGTCGCCACAGTTTTCACCGGGCAAGTCCTTCATTTCCGCAATATTTGCTATACCTGTATAGTCAGACGCCTTCACATCTGCACCAGCGGCCTCCAGCAGCTTCTGGCAGGCGCGGCGGCAGGCCTCGCCAGTGACGAGGGTCTGCCGGGAACCGGAAGTGGTGCCGGAATCCGGGGAATCCACATTGTTGGCCGCCTGGTAGACGATGTCTTCCCGGTCGCAGTGGAGCATAGTGCCCACGATCTGTGTCAGCACCGTGCCAAGGCCCTGTCCGATGCAGGACGCACCGCTGCGGATATGAATTTTGCCGCCCTGCACCGCCACGATGCAGCGTCCGGTATCGGGGATACCCACGCCCACGCCGGCATTTTTCATGGCGCAGGCAATGCCCACGTTTTTATTCTTTTCGCAGATGTCCTTTACGGCCTCCAGCGTCTCCACCAATCCCGTGGAGGGCGGCGCGATCTGCCCGTTGGGCAGGGCCTGGCCAGGGCGGATGGCGTTGCGATAGCGGATCTCCCAAGGGGAAATGCCCAGCTCGTGGGCCATTTTCGTCAGCGTCATCTCCATGGCATAGCAGGTCTGGGTCACACCAAAGCCGCGGAACGCACCGGCGGGGGGGTTATTGGTATAGTACGCCCGGCCGGTGATCTCAAAATTCTCGTAGTGATATGGCCCGGCGGCATGGGTACAGGCCCGCTCCAGCACAGGGCCGCCCAGGGACGCATAGGCCCCGGTATCCGCGGTGACCTCCGCCTTGACGCCCTGGATCAGGCCGTCGTTATTGCAGCCCATGGTAATGGTCACCTTCATGGGGTGGCGCTTGGGGTGGACGAGGATGCTCTCCTGGCGAGTGAGCTTCACCTTCACCGGCCGGCCGGACAAATACGCGATGAGCGCCGCATGGTGCTGCACGGTCATATCCTCTTTTCCGCCAAAGCCGCCGCCCACCAGCATATTGGTCACATGGACCTTTTCCTTGGGGATGCCCAGCATGATGGAGGTCTCCCGGGCAGTATCGTAGGTGCCCTGGTCCGTAGAGAGAATCGCCACGCCGTCCCCGTCCCGATAGGCCACGGCGCACTCCGGCTCCAGGAAGGCGTGCTCGGTGTAGGGGGTCTCGTAGTGATACATCAGCACATAATCCGCGTCGCGGATGGCCTGGTCGGCATTGCCACGGGACACATGCTTCTCACACAGCAGGTTGCCGGATTCATGAACCTGGGGCGCAAAAGGCTGGGCGGCATAGGTGGGGCTGAAAACCGGCTTCAGGGGCTCGTACTCCACCTCCACCAGTTTTTTGGCTTTTTCCAAAATCTCCGGCGTCTCCGCCGCCACCAGGCAAATGGCGTCGCCCAGAAAATGGGTGATCTTCCCCACGGGGATCATGGTATCCCAGTCCTGCATCAGGTGGCCCACCTTCACCTTGCCCGGGATGTCGTCGGCGGTATACACGCCCACAACGCCCGGCAGAGCCTCGGCCTTTTCCTTGTGGATGGCCAGCACACGGGCCCGGGGATACTTGCTGCGCACGGCGCTGCCGTAGATCATGCCGTCCAGGTAAATGTCATCGGGGTATTTGCCGGTGCCCAGGACCTTTTCCCGGGCATCGATGCGCGGCATGGCTTCGCCTACCCGGGCGCAATCCTTTTCCCGGGGAATTTCCCCGCCATTGCGGAAAATCTCAGCCGCCAGCAAAATGGCGTCGATGATCTTTTTATATCCCGTACAGCGGCAGATATTGTTCCGGATGGCGAACGCCACCTCCTCCCGGGCAGGGGCCGGGTTCACATCCAGCAGCGCCTTGGCGGAGATGACCATGCCGGGAATGCAAAAGCCGCACTGCACCGCGCCGGCTTTGGCGAAGGCCCAGGCGTAGACCTCCTTTTCCGTGTGGCTGAGGCCCTCCACGGTGATGATATGTTTCCCCTCCAGCTTGTCCGTAGAGGGAACGCAGGCCTTGGTGGCTTTACCGTCGATGAGCACATGGCAGGTGCCGCAGGCGCCCTCGCTGCAGCCGTCCTTCACAGAGGTCAGGCGCAGCTCATCCCGCAAAAAGCGCAGCAGCTTTTGATTTTTATCAGTGGATACCGCTTGTCCGTTGACATAAAATGACGCCATATTTCCTTCTCCTTCGGCCTATATACTCCGCTGGATCTATGTGCTGCATATAAGCAATTATAATCGATTTTATTATACCGTATTCCCGCTTTCTCTGCAAGAAGCTCTCTCTATTTTCCTTCTCCTTTTTTCAGATGAACGCCGCAAAAAGAAGTGTGAAGGCATATGCCTTCACACTTCTTTTTATTGTTGACAAAATTGCTCAATGGCGGATAAAAGCTCTGTTTTTCCGGTCCCCTTCTCCGCAGAAAACGGGATCAGGACTGCCGCCTCTGGCAGCTCCAGCGTCTGCCGGATGCGCTGCAGATTCGGCTCCACCTCGCTCTTTTTCAGCTTGTCCAGCTTGTTGGCCACCACGATCAGCGGGCAGCCGCTCTCCTTGAACCAGGTACACATGGTCTCATCATCCGCCGTAGGCTTGTGCCGGGCATCCACAATGAGCACGCCCAGGCTGATGAGGCCCTGCTCCTGAAAATAGTTCTCCATCAGCCGGCCCCAGCGGTCCCGCTCCTCCTTGGATACCTTGGCGTAGCCGTAGCCGGGCAGATCGGTAAAGTAAATCTTACCGTCGATAAGAAAATAGTTCACCTGAGTGGTCTTGCCGGGGGTGGCGCCCACCCGGGCAAAATTTTTACGGTTCAGCAGGCGGTTGATCACCGAGGATTTGCCCACATTGGAGCGGCCGGCAAAGGCCACCTGGGGCCGGCCGTCCCGGATAAAGGTGCTCTGTTTGACGGCGGAGAGGGTAAACTCCGCTTTGTTAAAGTTGATTCCCATATCGGCTCCTTATACGCGCAGCTCCGCCCGGGGGCCGGGCTGCACGGGAATCAGCGGCATGCTGTCCGCGGTAGGTTCAGCCTTTCGGCTTTCCTCCTCCGGCACAAGGGCTGCGGGGAAAACCTCCTCCACCGTGTCCACAGGGACAAAATGCAGCTTTTTACGCACGGTCTGATCGATGTCCTCCAGGTCCTTCTCATTTTCCCGGGGAATAATCACGGTTTCGATGCCGCTACGCAGGGCGGCCATGGTCTTTTCCTTCAGGCCGCCGATGGGCAGCACCCGGCCCCGGAGGGTCACTTCCCCGGTCATGGCCACATCCCGGCGGACCTTCCGGTTCGTCAGGGCCGACAGCATGGCAGTGGTAATGGCGATGCCGGCGGAGGGGCCATCCTTGGGCACGGCGCCCTCGGGGAAATGAATGTGGATGTCCTTGGTCTTGTAGAAATCCTTCTCAATGTCCAGCTGTGCAGCCCGGCTGCGCAGGCAGCTCAGGGCCGTCTTGGCAGACTCCTGCATCACGGTGCCCAGGTTACCCGTCAGCTCCAGCTTGCCGGAGCCGTCCATGACGTTGACCTCCACCTCCAGTATCTCGCCGCCTACCTGGGTCCAGGCCAGGCCGTTGACCACTCCTACCTCGTTTTGCCGCAGGTGCACCGAATCCGTATAGCGGGCAACGCCAAAAAAGTCTTTTAAATCAGCCGGTGTAACGGCGATCTTCTTTACACCGTCTGTGGCGATCTTCATGGCGGTTTTACGGCAGATGGCGGCAATTTCCCGCTCCAGTACACGCACGCCGGACTCCCTGGTATAGCCGCTGATGATGCCGCGGAGGGCATCGTCGGAAATGCTTAGCTGGCGCTTTTGCAGACCGTGCTCCTTCAGCTGCTTGGGGATCAGATGCCGCCGGGCGATCTCCACCTTCTCCTCGTCGGTATAGCTGCCCAGCTCGATGACCTCCATACGGTCCAGCAGCGGCCGGGGGATGGTGTCGGTGGTATTGGCGGTGGTGATAAACATGACCCGGCTCAGATCCACTGGGATCTCCAGGAAATGATCCCGGAAGCTGCTGTTCTGCTCGCTGTCCAGCACCTCCAGCAGCGCGGAGGCGGGGTCGCCCCGCATGTCGCTGGCCAGCTTGTCGATCTCATCCAGCACCAACAGTGGATTCATAGATCCGCTGTGGATCAGCCCGTCAATGATGCGGCCGGGCATAGCACCTATGTACGTCTTGCGGTGGCCGCGGATGTCCGCCTCATCCCGCACGCCGCCCAGGCTGATGCGGTAGAGCTTGCGGTTCATGGCCTTGGCAACGGAGATAGCGATGGAAGTCTTGCCCACCCCCGGAGGGCCTACCAGGCAGATGATCTTCCCCTTGGCCTGGGGATGAATCTGCCGGACGGCTATGTACTCCAAAATGCGCTCTTTCACCTTGGTCAGGCCGTAGTGGTCCTTATCCAGCATGGCCCGGGCCTTTTCCACATCAGCCCGCTCCTTGGTCTCCTTGCCCCAGGGCATCTCCAGGCAGGTATCCAGATAATTGCGGATCACCGACGCCTCGGCACTGCCGTAGGGCTGCTTGGCCAGGCGCGAGACCTCCTTCATCAGCTTGTCCTCGATTTCCTCAGAGACCTTCAGCTTCTGAACTTTTTCGGTATACTCCTGAATTTCGTCGTCGCCGTCCTCGCCCAGCTCATGCTGCAGGACCTTCACCTGCTCCCGCAGGATCATATCCTTCTGTACCCGGCCCACACGGTCCCGGACCTTCTTCTCCATCTCCACTTCCAGGGAAATCACATCCAGCTCACGGGTGAGGATCTCGTTCACCAGTTTCAGCCGCTTCACGGGGTGCAGCTCCTCCAGGATCCGCTGGCGGTCCATGTGCCGGAGGGTAATGCTGTAGGCGATGTAATTGGCTATCTCGCCGGGATCCTTGCTGTCCAGCACGGTGGCCATGACCTCATCCGGCAGATCCGGCACCATGTCCTTATACTCTCCCAACAGGGCGTAGGTCTGCCGCATAACGGCCTCCACCCGGCTGGTCATTTTCCCGGGAAATTCATCCTCGATCAGGATCACATTCGCCTGCAGGAAGGGCTTCGTCTGCCACAGGCGCTTGATGCGGCCCTTTTCCATACCCCGGACCACCACCCGGACGGTGGAGTCAGAGGTCTTGATGATCTGCAGCACATGGGCCACCGTGCCCATGGAGTAGAGATCATCTTCCCCCGGGTGCATCACGGCCAGCTCCCGCTGGGTCACCAGGAAAATGTCCTTTCCCTCCTCCATGGCGTTGTTCAGCGCCAGCATGGAGATCTCTCGTTCTACATCAAACCCGGTAGTCTGGCCGGGGAAAACCGTCAGCCCGCGCAGGGCTAATACGGGAATATTCATCGTTCTCTGTTCCATTGGGTATTCGCTCCTTTCAGCTGCCAAACGCAGCAAGGGAAAAAGGGGAGGGACGAATCCTCGCCTCTCCCCTATCGCTCATTTAAGAGGCCGGCGCAGACGGATCGTCTGCCTTTCCGGTCTTCAGTTTTGCCGTGCGGGACTCTTTTCCCGCGTCATGTACGACCTCCGGTTCAGCCTTTCCGGCCACGCAGTCGGCGGTGATGGTCACCCGCCGAATGGTCGGATCCGAGGGAATATCGAACATCACCTTCGTGAGGATCCCCTCCATAACGGCCCGCAGGCCACGGGCGCCGATGTTCCGCTCGATGGCCTTGTCGGCCACGGCCTCCAGCGCATCCTCAGTAAAGGAAAGCTGCACATTGTCATAGGAAAACAGCTTTTGGTACTGCTTGACCAAGGCGTTTTTCGGCTGGGTAAGGATCTGCACCAGGTCATCCCGGGTCAGCCCGTCCAGGGCGGCGATCACCGGCAGGCGGCCCACCAGCTCCGGAATGATACCGAACTTCAGCAGGTCGTGGGGCTGCACCTCCTTGAGAAGGGCCCCGGTCTGCCGCTCCGCCTTGCTCTCCACCACAGCATCGAAGCCGATGCCCTTGCGGTCCGTGCGCTTTTCGATGATCTTCTCCAGGCCGTCGAAAGCGCCGCCGCAGATAAAGAGAATGTTGTGGGTGTCCACCTGGATGAACTCCTGGTGGGGGTGCTTGCGCCCGCCCTGGGGCGGCACATTGGCAACCGTGCCCTCCAGGATCTTCAGCAGCGCCTGCTGCACACCCTCGCCGGATACGTCACGGGTGATGGAGGTATTTTCGCTCTTGCGGGCGATCTTGTCGATCTCATCCACATAGATGATGCCCCGCTCCGCCAGCTCCACGTCAAAGTCTGCTGCCTGGAGCAGACGCAGCAGGATATTCTCCACGTCGTCGCCCACATAGCCGGCCTCCGTGAGGGTGGTGGCGTCGGCAATGGCAAAGGGCACCTGCAGCACCCGGGCCAGGGTCTGGGCAAACAGGGTCTTGCCGCTGCCGGTGGGGCCGATCATGAGGATATTGCTCTTTTGCAGCTCCACATCCTCGCCGCCGCCGTAAAAGATGCGCTTATAGTGGTTGTACACGGACACGGAGAGGGCGATTTTCGCCGCCTCCTGTCCGATGACATATTCGTCCAGCACCGCCTTGATCTCCCGGGGAGTGGGTAAGCGGTCCGGCGCTTCCAATTTGTTTTCCGCAGCAGGGCTGTAATCATCCTCCAGAATGGACATGCACAGCTGGACGCACTCGTCGCAGATCCGGACACCGGGGCCCTGGATCATGCGGTGCACCTGATTCTCACTCTTGCCGCAGAAAGAGCAATGCAGCTCTTTGTTTTTTTCCGCCATGTTTACCTCTTGTAAATGACCTTGTCCACCAGGCCGTATTCCTTGGCTTCCTCGGCGATCATCCAGTTATCGCGCTCGGAGTCCAGCTTCACCTGCTCAGGCGTCTTGCCGGTATTCTCGGCCAGAATTCGGTTCATCCGCTGCTTGATCTTCAGGAAATGCTCCACATCGATCTCCATATCGGTGACCTTACCCTGGGTACCGGCGGAGGGCTGGTGGATCATCACCTCGGCGTTGGGCAGGGCGATGCGCTTGCCCTTGGCACCGGATGACAGCAGGAACGCGCCCATGCTGGCGGCCATGCCGATGCAGATGGTGGACACATCACACTTGATATACTGCATGGTATCATAGATCGCCATGCCAGCCGTGACGGAACCGCCGGGACTGTTGATGTACATCTGGATGTCCTTGTCGGGATCCTGCGCCTCCAGGTACAGCAGCTGCGCAACTACCAGGCTGGCAGTTGTATCATTCACCTCTTCGCCCAGGAAGACGATGCGGTCGTTGAGCAAGCGGGAGAAAATGTCATAAGACCGCTCCCCCCGGTTGGTCTGCTCCACAACATAAGGAACTAAGCTCATAGAAATATACCTCCTGTTCAAATGGGGCCTTGCACTGCAAGGCATAATACAAAATTATACCCGCCCGTAAGTGATTTTAACAGTTGAGATTACTCTTTGTCTTCTTTCTTCTCTTCGGCCTTGTCTTCGGATTTCTCCTCGGCCTTCTCCTCGGGCTCCACGGCCACGGCGCTGTCGGCAACGACCTTGATGACCTTCTCCCGGATGACCTGCTCCTTCACATCGGCGGCGGGCAGATACTTCTTGATGGACTCCAGATCCATGCCGTACTTCTCGGCGATGGTCTTCATCTCATTTTCCACTTCCTCGTCGGAAGCTTCCAGATTCTCGGCCTTCACGATGGCGCTCACAGCCAGGTCCATACGCACCTGCTTCAGAGCGGGCTCCATGGACTGCTTCTGAATAGCGTCCTCATCCATGCCGGTCATCTTCACATACTGGTCGAAGGGGATGCCCTGAGCGGCCAGCTGCTGCTTGAAGTTGTCCATCATCTTCTGGGACTGCAGCACCACCATATCCTCGGGGATGTCAGCCTCGATGCCGTCGGCCACCTTCTGCATCAGCGCATCCTCAAAGGCGTGCTGAGCAGCGGTCTTGCGCTCATCGGTGATCTTCTTCTTCAGATCGGCCTTCAGCTCCTTCAGGGTGTCGAACTCGGACACGTCCTTGGCGAACTCATCGTCAATGGCGGGAACTTCCTTCACCTTGACCTCGTTGACCTTCACATGGAATACCACGGGCTTGCCGGCCAGCTCGGGGGTGTAGTTCTCGGGGAAGGTGATGTCGATGTCCTTCTCCTCGCCCACCTTCATGCCGATGAGCTGATCCTCGAAGCCGGGCACGAAGCTGCCGGAGCCGATCTCCAGGTCGAAATTCTCACCCTTGCCGCCGTCGAAAGCCACGCCGTTGTCAAAGCCCTCAAAGTCGATGTTGGCGGTGTCGCCCTTCTTCACGGCACGCTCCACGCTCACCAGGCGGCTGTTGCGCTCGGCCATTTCCTTCAGCCGGGCGTTCACGTCAGCGGCCATGACCTTCACATTGGCCTTGGGAGCCTCCAGGCCCTTGTACTGGCCCAGCTTCACCTCGGGATACACGGCAACGGTGGCTTTGAAGGTCACGCCGTCCTTACCGCAGTTCTCCAGCTCCACCTCAGGATAGCCCACGACCTCCAGCTTCTCATCGTTGATAGCCTTCTCATAGGCGTCGGGCAGGACAATATTCACGGCCTCCTCATAGAAGACCTCTGCGCCGTACATGCTCTCAACGATCTTGCGGGGAGCCTTGCCGGGGCGGAAACCGGGGATGTTCATCTTGCCGCGCATCTTCAGATAAGCCTTGTTGATGGCAGCCTCAAAGTCCTCGGCGCTGACTTCAATGGTCAAAGCGACCTTGCTCTTTTCCAGTTTTTCACAGGATTTTACACTCATTTTTGTTTTTCCTCCGTTCAGCATTAATAATGCGAATCAATGCAATTAAATATGATAACAGAAAAGCTCTGTAATTTCCACACTTTTTTGCACTATTCTAAAATTTTTTTCGGCTTGAACCGCAGATAGTCGGCGGAGACCAGGGAAAAGTCCGTTCCGTTCCGCTCTCCCTGCACCGCCCGGCCATGGGCCGCCCCCCCGTGGAGGTGGCCGTAGTAGCATTTTTTCACGCCGTACTGCTGCAAAAGCCGCAGCATTTCCTCGCAGCGGTAGCCGGTGTAGAGGGGCGGATAATGCAGAAAACAGATCTTCTCCCGCTCCCCTGCGGTCTTCAGCGAGGTCTCCAGGCGCCCGGCCTCGCGGTTGCGCATTTTCTCCGTGTGGCTGCCCGGCTCCTCCAGCTCGTAAAACCAGCCCCTTGTGCCGCACAGGGCCACATCCCCGTAGAAAACGCAGTTGTTGTGCAGGATCTGCAGGGAATCCAGCCCGTGCGCGTCAAAAAAACGCTGCATTTTCGCCGCCGTGTTCCACCAGTAGTCGTGGTTGCCCTTCATGAGGATCTTTTTCCCCGGCAGGGCGTGGATGAACTCCAGGTCCCGCAGGGACTCCTCCAGGCTCATGCCCCAGGAGAGGTCGCCGCAAAGCACTGTCACGTCCTCGCTTCCCAGCTCCGAAAAGCCCTCCCGGATCCGCTCCACATAATTGCTCCAGCCCTCGCCGAAAACATCCATAGGTTTATCCGAGCCCAGGGACAGGTGCAGGTCCCCGATGGTATACAAAGCCATACTTACTCCTTATTATAATATCCGCCGCAGATTGTTCCAGAAGATGTCCTCCAGCAGGGCTTGGTCATAGCCGCGCCCTAATAGGGCCATGTACAGCTTCGGCACATCCTGCACCCCCAGGATCCCGGCGGCCAGGGCCTCGCAGCCGTCCAGATCGCCGCCCAGACACAGGGTCTTTTCCCCGCTCAGGTTCAAAAAGTGCTCCACATGGGCCGTAAGCTCCTTCATGGTCCCCTGAGGGCCCACAAAGTCCCGGTAAAGATTCAGCCCTACCACGCCGCCGCTGTCCCGGATAGCCCGGAACTGGTCGTCGGTCAGGTTGCGCCGATGGGGACAGACGGCCCGGGCGTTGGAATGGGACGCCACTACCGGTCCGCGGGCCGTTTTGATCGTGTCCCAAAAGCCCGCGTCGGAGATATGGGACATATCCGGAATGATCTGCAGCGCTTCCATTCGCCGCACGAAATTCTTTCCCTTTTGGGACAGGCCTCGCTCCGGATCCTCGCAGTTGGTGCCGCAGAGGCTGTTGGCCCGGTTCCAAACCGGATTCAGCAGCCGCACGCCCCAGGCATGGGCCATCTCCAGGTTTCGCTCCTGACAGTCCAGCAGGTCGGCCCCCTCGATGCTCAAAAGAGCCGCCATCTTCCCCTGCCGCACCGCTTCGTCCACCTCCGCGCCTGTGCGGCAGGGGGTAATGCAGTCCCGGTTTTCGTCCATTTCCCGCAGAAAGCGGTCGTGCAGCCTTTGGCACTGGGCCGGCATCCCGTCTGCGGGAGCGTTTTTCGCGTCCCAATACAGGGCAAAAAACTGACCGTACCGGGCAAACTCCCGGCCCCGCCGCAGGTCAATATGCCCGCCGTTTTCCCGCAGGCAGCCGCAGGCGGCGTAATATGCTTCCTGGGCCTCTCGGTCCGCTTCCATTTCCAGGGCCGCATCGCCGCGGCCGGTTTCCTCGCAGCGGTAAATAGTGTCGCAGTGGGCGTCAAAATACGGTATCTTCAATTCGGTTCCACCTCAAATGCGTTTTTCATATAGGTTATGCGCGCCAGGCCGCCGTCAGCACCCCGGTAGACCTCCGCTACATCGAAACGCACCGGGCAGTCCAGGTCCTTTTCGCTGAGGTAGAACAGCGCCGTTTTTCGTATGCGCTCCCGCTTGGTAGGGGTAACATAGTCCCGGGGCAGGCCCACAGCCAGATTGCTCCGGGTCTTCACCTCTATAAAGCAGAGGGTGTTTCCGTCCATGGCGATGAGGTCGATCTCCCCGAAGCGGCAATGATAGCTGTGCGCCACCAGGCGAAACTTTTTCCTGCGCAGGTAGTTTGCCACCTGCGCCTCACCCCAGGTCCCTACGCTGCGGCTCATGTGTGCTTTTCCTCCCACTTTTTCAGGAACGTGCGCCGGTGCTCCGGGCAGGGGCCGAATTTATCCAACATTTCATAATGCAGCTTGGTTGGGTAGCCCTTGTGTTTGGCAAACTGGTACTGAGGATAGCGCTCGTCCAGCTCACCGGCTACGAACCGGTCCCGGCTCACCTTGGCCAGGATGGACGCGGCGGCGATGCTGGCGCTCTTGCCATCGCCGCCTACCACCAGCTTATGAGGCGTAGTAATGGATGCGCTGCGGCCCTTATCCCGATTGCCGTCAATGAGGGCTATCTCGGGCTGAATGGTCAATGCGTCCATAGCCTGCTGCATGGCTTTCATCCGGGCGCTTAAAATGTCCGTGGCGTCGATCTCCGCCGCTTCCACCCGTGCTACCGCCCAACAGACGGCCTTCTGGGTGATGACCTCATACAGGGCCTCCCGCTTTTTCTCCGTGAGCTTTTTGCTGTCGTTAAGGCCCTGGATCTGGCAGTAGGGCGGCAGGATCACCGCTGCAGCGTACACAGGCCCTGCCAGGGGCCCGGCTCCTGCCTCGTCACAGCCGCAGATGATCTCCGCCCCCTGCTCCATCAGCGCCCGCTCCATCTGCCACAGGTCCGTTTTTTCGGTCATTTATTTCACATCCTCCACCGTTTCCAGTGTAAAGCGCCCTAGCTTGCCACCCCGGAATTCATCCAGCAAAACCCGGCTCATGCGCTCGGTGTCCACTTCGGCGCCCCGCATGAGAAAGCCCCGCTTGCGCCCAGCCCGGGTCAGCAGGTCGTAGCCCATTTCATCCGCCTGGGGCTCCACCTTGTACCGCTCCTGAATGACCTCGGCATAGTGCCTGCCCAGGTACTCCATAAGGCAGCTGCCCAGCTCCTCAATGTCCATGACATCGTCCTTGATGGCGCCGGTGAAGGCCAGGTGCATGCCCACGTTCACATCCTCGAATTTTGGCCAGAGCATGCCGGGAGTGTCCAGCAGCTCCAAAGTGCTGTCCACCGGGACCCATTGCTTGCTGCGGGTAACGCCGGGCCGGTCCTCGGCCTTGGCGGTCTTGCGCTTGGCTACCTTATTAATAAAGGTGGATTTGCCCACATTGGGGATGCCCAGCACCATCACCCGCACCACGCGGCCCACCTGGCCCTTGTCGGCATAGGCCTGGAGCTTATCCTTCAGCAGCTCCCGCACGGCGGCGGCAAACTGGGCCGTGCCCACACCGTTTTTGGCATTGGACTCCAGCACGGCGTAGCCTTTTCCCCGGAAATACGCCGCCCAGCGGGCCGTCTCCTTAGGATCGGCCTGGTCCACCCGGTTCAGCACCACCAGCCGGGGCTTCCCCGCCGTCATTTCGTCCACATCGGGATTGCGGCTGGAAATGGGGATCCGTGCGTCCAAAATCTCACACACGGCGTCCATGTGGCCCATTTCCGCCACGATCATCCGCTTGGTTTTCGTCATGTGTCCCGGATACCAGGACAGTCCTTCTATCTGCATGGCTGCCTCCTTACAATTTGGTCAGATGGGCCCCGGCGGCCTTGAGCATCAGCTTCTTGGTGCCCACCTTGTCAAAGGCCACCTCAATGAGCGCGTCGCCGCCCATGGGCCGCACGCTGAGCACCATGCCCTGGCCAAAGGCACTGTGGCGCACCTGGTCCCCGACGCTTAGCTGCATCAGCGGCGCAGAAGCGGCCGCAGGCACCCGCCGGGTCGCCGCAGAATTCCGTAAAGGCTTCTGCCTTGTCTGCTGTTTGATCTCCTGTGCTTTATATGTCCCGCGCGTGGTGCTCCCCCAGCCGCCGGACCAGCCGTCATTCCAGTCATCGTCCCACTGGAGCGCCTTTCTCGGCTCGGGTTTTCCGATCCAGCGCATATTCTCCTCCGGAATCTCCTCCAGGAATCGGGAGGGCATCTTCGGCTCCGTCTGACCAAAGAGCATCCGCTGGCGCACGTTGGTCATGGTCAGGGTCTTGCGGGCCCGGGTCATGGCCACATAGCAGAGCCTGCGCTCCTCCTCCATTTCCTCCTGCTCGCCCATGGCCCGGTTCCCGGGAAACACGCCCTCGTCCATGCCGGTGACATACACATGGTCAAACTCCAGTCCCTTGGCGCTGTGCATGGTCATCAGGGTCACGCAGTTGTCGCTGTCGGATTGGCCGTCCAGGTCGGTATACAGGGCCACATCGTTAAGGAAGCCCGCCAGGGACGGGTCATCTGGGTCGTTTTCCAGGAAAGCACTGATGCTGGAGGCCAACTCCTGCACGTTCTCCAGCCGTCCCCGGCTCTCCATGTCGTTCTTCTCCTGCAGCATCTGTACATAGCCGGACATCTGGCAGACCCTGCCGTAAAATTCCACCAACTCCAGCTGGTCGCACAGGGCCCGCAGCTCCAGGATCAGCTGCCCGAAATCCTCCATCCGCCCGGCGGCGGACTTCAGCTCCGGGTAATTTCGGGCGGTGCGGACGATCTCAAACAGAGGCTTCCCTTCCGCCGCCGCAAGGGCCTGGGCCTTTTCCAAGGACGCGCCGCCGATCTTCCGGGAGGGCACATTGATGATCCGCCGCAGACGCAGGTCGTCCGCCGGGTTGCAGATCACACACAGATACGCCAACATGTCTTTCACTTCTGCCCGGTCGAAGAACTTCACGCCGCCCACGATTTTATAGGGCACGCCGTTGCGCTTGAAGGCATATTCCAAAGCGTTGGACTGGGCGTTCATCCGGTACAGAATGGCGTTGTCCCGCCAGTTGGCCCCCCGGTTATAGCGGGTCATGATGTCACCCACCACAAAGTTGGCCTCGTCACTCTCGTTGAAGCAGGTTTTGATGGTCACCGGATCCCCGGCGCCGTTCTGGGTCCACAGGGTCTTGCCCTTGCGGCCCTCGTTGTTGCGGATCACCGCGTTAGCCGCGTCCAGAATGTTCTGGGTGGAGCGGTAATTCTGCTCCAGGCGGATGGTCCGGGCGTTCTTATAGCGCTGCTCAAAGCTGAGGATATTGGTGATGTCCGCGCCACGGAAGCGATAAATACTCTGGTCGTCATCGCCCACCACGCAGATATTTCCGTGAGGGCCCGTCAGCAGACCCGCCAGGAGGAACTGCAGGTGGTTGGTGTCCTGGTACTCGTCGATAAGTATGTAGCGGAACTTATTCTGATAGTACGCGCGCACCTCTTTGTCGCTCTGCAGCAGGGTCACCGTGTGCAGGATGATGTCATCAAAGTCCAGGGCGTTGGCCTCCCGGAGTTTTTGATTGTAAAGCCTATATACTTTACCGATCCTGATTTTCCGCCAATCTCCCCGCTGCTCCCACAGCTGGCAGAACTCCTCCGGGGAGAGCATGTCCCCCTTGGCGTTGGAGATCACCGACAGCAGCTCCCGGGTGGGAAACTGCTTTTCCTCCAGCCCCAGGTCTTTGAGAATATCCTTGATGACCCGCTTGGAGTCGTCGGTGTCATAGATGGTGAAATTGCGGTCGTAGCCCAGTTTGTCAATGTCCCGGCGCAGGATGCGCACGCAGGCGGCGTGGAAGGTAGCCGCCCACACATCCAGGGCTTCTTCCCCCAGCATCCGCTCCAGGCGCTCCTTCAGCTCCCCGGCGGCCTTGTTGGTGAAGGTGATGGCCAGCACCTCCCAGGGCCGGGCCGGCTGCACGGCGCACAGGTACTGCATCACGGGCCGCATCTCCTCCTGCGGGTCCTGGATATACTGCTCCAGAAACGCCACCTCATCCTCGGTGATGGGGATGGGGATCTCCTCCGTATCGCTGCCCCGTCCGTAGCGCAGCAGGTTTGCCACCCGGTTAATGAGCACCGTGGTCTTGCCGGAGCCCGCCCCCGCCAGCAGCAGCAGCGGCCCCTCGGTGGTCAGCACGCCCTCCCGCTGCATGGGATTGAGCCGCTTATAGTCCAGCTCGATGGCCTTGCGCCGGGCGGTTATAAATCGTCTTTCTAGTTCGTTCATATCGGCCTCTCTCTGTTGATTTCACTCCTATTTTATATCAATTCTCCCCTCCGGTCAACCGCCTAAATAAAAAATTCGAATTTTTGTTCGATTTTCTCTTGACAAGAACTCTTGTTCGATTTATAATCCTTGATAGAACAAAAGTTTTATTTGGAGGAACTCACTATGACGACTTTTGGATGGATCATTACAATCATCGGTGTGGCCGCCTTTTCCGGCCAGCTCATGCGCCTGATCGAGCGGGTGGATCAGCCCCGCAGCCGTCGCAGCGCCGCCTGAAATGGATCTGCTGGATAAGCTGACCATCCTCACGGACGCCGCCAAATATGACGCCTCCTGCACATCCAGCGGCGTCAAGCGCGGCTCCCGCCCCGGGATGATCGGCAATACATCCTCCTCCATTGCCGGCTGCTGCCACAGCTTTTCCGCTGACGGGCGCTGTATCTCCCTGCTGAAGGTGCTCATGACCAATTACTGCGTGTATGACTGCAAATACTGTGTCAACCGCCGCAGCAACGACACCCGCCGCACCGCCTTTACCCCCCGGGAGCTGGCTGAGCTGACCATTCAGTTCTACCGCCGCAACTATATTGAGGGGCTTTTTCTCTCCAGCGGCGTCCTTCGCGACCCGGACTATACCACCCTGCGCATGATCGAGTCGCTGCGGCTGCTGCGGCAAGAATACGGCTTCAACGGCTATATCCACGCCAAGGCCATTCCCGGCACAAGCCCGGAGCTGGTGCAGCGGCTGGGCTATCTGGCGGACCGTCTCAGCGTGAATATCGAGCTGCCGTCCCAAAAGGGACTGGCCTCCCTGGCCCCGGACAAGAGCAAGGCCGCCATTCTTGCGCCCATGCGGCTCATTGAGGCCCAGGGCCGGCAGAATAAAGAGGAGCTGGTGAAGTACCGCCACGCCCCCGCCTTTGCCCCGGCCGGGCAGAGCACGCAGCTCATTGTGGGCGCCACGGAGGATAGCGATCGGCACATTCTGCATCTGACCGAATCGCTGTATGCCCGTTATCGGCTCAAACGGGTCTTTTATTCCGCATATGTGCCCGTTGTGGAAAATCCCCTCCTCCCTGCGCTGCATACCAAGCCGCCGCTTCTGCGGGAGCATCGGCTGTACCAGGCGGATTGGCTCCTGCGGTTTTACGGTTTCCGGGCCGAGGAATTGCTGGATGACCAGCACCCGAATTTCGATCCCATGCTGGATCCGAAATGCTACTGGGCCATCACCCACCCGGAGCAGTTTCCCGTGGAGATCATGACCGCCGACTTAGACCGGCTTTTGCGTGTTCCCGGCATCGGCCCCACCGGTGCCCGGCGTATACTTTCCGCCCGGCGAACGGGCCCCCTTCATTTTGACGACCTGAAGAAAATGGGCATCGTTCTTAAGCGGGCACAATTTTTTATTCTGTGCGGCGGACGCATGCGGGAGGGGCTTCGTTTTACTGCCGATAGCCTGGCCCTTCAGCTGCAGGCCGTAGAGCGCGGCAGTCTGCCTGCTCCGGCCGCCCAGCAGCTATCTCTCTTTGACGCAACGGGGTGAACGCAATGTCCTGGATCGACATGGTTTATGAATATGACGGCAGCTACGAGGGATTTCTCTGCTGTATTTACGAGAGTTATGTAAACAAAGAATTCCCCATTGCCTTTGCCGGCAATGAGGAATTTCCCGTTCTCACTCTTTATCCCGTCCGCCGTGTGGAAACGGATCTCACGCACAGCAGCCGCATCCTACGCAGTATTGAAAGCCGCTCTAACCGGGCGGCGCGCCTGCTTTACCGGGCCTTTCACACCTGTATGGCCGACAGGGAAGCCTGTCTGTACCGTTTTGTCCGAAAGCTCTATGCCGATGGCCCGCAGTTTTTGCGCCGCACCTCTGACGAGGCCTGCTTCCCGCTATATAAGGCCGTCCGCCATTTATCCGGTGAGCTGGAAAAGCTCCGGGGCTTTGTGCGCTTCTCCGACTTTGGCGGCATATTAGGCGCTGAGATCGAGCCCAAAAATCGGGTGCTGCCCTTTCTGCGTGGCTACTTCTGCAGCCGCTACGCCAACGAATCCTTTTTCCTGTATGACCGCACCCACGGGGAGCTGCTTTTATACAGCGGGGGCCGGTCCCGCATTGTGCAGGCTGATTCTCTGACCCTGGCGCCACCCGACGAGCAGGAGACGCGATACCGCAAGCTGTGGAAAACATTTTTTGACACCGTTGCCATTGCGGATCGGTACAATCCGCGCTGCCAAAATACATTTTTGCCCAAGCGCTACCGCGCCACCATGACGGAGTTTCAGTCAGAAAGTGTCTTCATTCCCGAAGCATCTCCCGCAGATGCGCCACTCCCTTCCGCTCCAGACGGGATACCTGCACCTGTGACACTCCCAGGATCCGCGCCGCCTGCTCCTGGGTCATGCATTTGAAGAAACGCAGATAAATCGTTTCCCGCTCCCGCTCCGGAAGGGCTCGTATGGCCTCCCGGAGCGCGATTTTTTCAACCAGGGATTCCTCCGGCGCGTCCGTGCCCAGGGTAGATTCCAGCGTCAGCCCCTCCGCCGTCTCCTGCTGCAGCGATTCCGGAGTGGAGACGGCCAGTTCCGCCGCGGCGATCTCCTCGGCACTCCAGCCGGTCTCGGCGGCGACCTCTGACAGCCTTGGTTCCCGTCCTAAGACAGTTCGCAGTCGCTGCCGGGCCGACCAGATGCTTTGTCCTCTTTCCCGCAGTGTGCGCCCTACCTTCACCGGTCCGTCATCCCGTAAAAACCGTCGAATTTCGCCCGCGATCTTCGGCACCGCATAGGTGGAAAACTGCGTTCCATATGTAATGTCAAATCCCTTTACAGCCTTTATAAATCCGATGCATCCCAGCTGATACAGATCCTCCGGGTCTGCCCCGCAGCCGTAGTATCGCCGCACCACTGCCCAGATCAGTCCGCTGTTTTCCATCAGCATTTTTTCGCAGGCATCGCTGTCCCCCGACTGGGCCCGATCCAGCAGGGCCAGTCTGCTGTCACTCATTTTCGCTCCCCCAGCCGGGTGGAGATTCGCTTGCGCATGGTTACAGTAGTCCCTTTCTGCGGCGCAGACCGCACACGCAGCGTATCCATGAAGCTCTCCATAATGGTAAAGCCCATGCCGCTTCGCTCATCGTTTCCAGTGGTGAACATGGGCTTCCGGGCCTGCTCCACATCTGCAATGCCCACGCCCCAGTCCTTGACCACGATCTCCAGGATGTTTCCCTCCCGGATCCGCAGCTTCATAACGATCCGACCGAAATCCTCCGGATAGCCGTGAACGATGGCGTTGGTCACCGCCTCGCTGACCGCCGTTTTGATGTCTCCCAGCTCCTCCAGGGTGGGGTCCAACTGCATGGCAAAGCCCGCCGCCGCCACCCGGGCAAATGCTTCATTACTGCTGCGGCTGGGAAATTCCAGCACCACCTGATTTTCACTTTTCATCTGCATCCTCCATTTCGATCATTCTTTGGATACCGGTTGCGAAAAACACCTTTTTCACCTGCGCCGATGGATTCACGATCCGCATTTTTCCGCCCAGCTGCTTTACCTGCTGCAGCGTGTGCAGCGCTACGGCAATACCGGAACTGTCCATGAAGGTCACGCCGGAAAAATCCAGCACCACCTCCAGCGGCAGCGCATATTCCAGTTCGTTCGCGATGCTTTTCATAAGCTGGCGGGCGGCATGATGATCCAGCTCGCCGGACAGGCGCAGCCGCAGCCTGCGATCCGCACTTTCTGCTTTCACTTGCATTTTTTATCACTTCCCGTAAAAAAATCACCGTAGGCATCAGCCTACGATGATTATACTTTTTTCACCGATATTTTTTTGTCGAAGAACCTTGCAGTCGTTAAAAAACTCTGCTTTTTATGCTTCTCTCTGTATGGCTTCCAGCTGTAAGTTATGCTAATATTGGCTATAATATTTTGACGCTTTACTTTTCTTGTTAATAATCCTACTATACTGTCACAGACAGGAAAAAGTTTCAAGTTGATCCATTTTTCTAGGAGGCATTTATTATGAAAAACATGGACGCTTATATTATGACTGCTATCGTTTCCCTGATCCTGGTCGTTGCCACCGCTTTCCTGATGACCGCCGCCGATGCACCCATTCGCGAGGCCGGTATGTATCTGCCCCTGATTTTCGGCGCCATCGGCACTTGGGCTGCCAGCAAGGCTGGCCTGCTGGAGTTGCACTATGAAGAGGACTCCGCTCGCCGCAATGCCCACAGCGCGGCATAAATACGTTACCTTTCTTTTCTCTCCTCAAGATCCAATACAGAAAAATGGCCGGCACAGTCTTGTGTGCCGGCCATTTTTCTATTTTCTCCTCCGCGCCTGCGGCTGACCGCACAGCAAATACGGTCAGCTTTCTTGGATTTTCCGCGCGCAGCCATTTTTCGGCTTATAAATCTTCCTCATTTCGGGCAGCCCAAAAAGGTAAGGGCGGCACAATTTCGTGCCGCCCCCTACTTTATTATATATTATGTTGTCTTTTTATCTGTGCCGGCGCTCAGCCTCTCATGGCGGCGGCAGATTCATCCAGCTTGGCGATGAGGGCCCGGGCCTTCTCCGCCTTTTCCCGCTCGGCGTTTACCACCGCCTCGGGCGCCTTGGAAACGAACTTCTCGTTGCTGAGCTTCTGCTCAATGCGCGCCAGGTTCTCGGCAGCCTTCGCCCGCTCCTTGGCGATGCGCTCCAGCTCCTTCTCAAAGTCCACCAGCTCCGCCAGGGGCAGATAGACGTTGGCGCCATGGGTCACTACGGTGACCAGGCCCGTGAGATCCGCGGGCGCCGCATCCGTTACGGTGAGCTCGCTGGCGTAAGCCATACGCTTGATGAAGTGCTCACCCAGTCGATAGTCCTCCGCATGGTCGGAGACGATGATCATCTGTGCCTTCTTGCTCGGCGGCACGTTCATCTCCGCCCGGCGGGCGCGGACGGCGGAAATGGCATCCTTCACCGCCTCCATGGCCTGCTCTTCCGCCCGGTAGTCAAACTCCGGATGGTACTCGGGCCACTTGGCACGGATCAGGTAATCGCCCTCATGGGGCAGGGCCTGCCAGATCTCCTCTGTGATAAACGGCATGAAGGGGTGCAGCAGCTCCAGAATGCGCAGCAGCACATAGCACAGCACATTCTCCGCCGCCAGCTTGGCGCTCTCGTCCTCGCCATTGAGACGGGTCTTGGTCAGTTCGATGTACCAGTCGCAATAGGTGTCCCAAATGAAGTCATAGATCTTAGCGGAGGCCACACCCAGTTCAAAGGCGTCCATATTGTCCGTGGCCTCGCGGATGAGGGTATTGAGCTTGCTGAGGATCCACTTGTCCTCCAGCTCCAGCTTCTCGGGCAGCTCCACCTTGTCAATGGTCAGGTTCATCATCACAAAGCGGGAGGCGTTCCAGATCTTATTGGCAAAGTTCCGCATGGCCTCGCACTTTTCTACATAGAAGCGCATGTCGTTGCCGGGGCTGTTGCCGGTGATGAGGTTGAAGCGCA